>JANWVS010000181.1 GCA_025056835.1 Gemmataceae bacterium
CAACGCGCCGGCCGAATCCTCGCCGACGGCGCCGGCACAGGCTTTGGCGGACGAACGCTCTGCCTGTGGCAGCGGCCGCTGCCCAGTCTCCCCTTCGACGTCAGCGTCATGGTCAAACTGGACGACGAAAGCGGCGCGGCCGGGCTGATCTTCGGCGGCGACGACCGCGATCGGCATTACGGCTTTTATCCCTCCGGCGGCAAACTGCGGCTGACCCGCTTCAACGGCCCCGACGTCTATTCCTGGAAAATTCTCAACGAAATTGCCACACCTCATTATCGCCCCGGCGAATGGAACGCCCTTCGCGTCCGAGTCGGCAAAGACGGCTTCCAGTGCTTTGTCAATGAACAGCCGGTGGCCGAGGTCAAGGCCCCCGATTACGCCGGTGGTACCGTCGGTCTGGCCAAGTTTCGCGACACCAGCGCCGAATTCAAACGTTTTCGCGTCGGCAGCGACTTGAGCGTTTCTCGTCCGCCGGCGGAAGTCGTCGCCGGCTTGCAGAAAGCGATCGCGGGCTTCGCCGACCGTACCAGTCTGGATCGCAAGGAACTCGACTTGTTGCGCCAAGCGCCCGAGCTGAGCATGTTGCTCTTGCGGGAGCGCGCCCGGGAACTTGAAACGCAGGCCGCCAGGCTGCGCCAAATGGCCCAGGACGTTCACCACCAGCGCACCTTGGCCGAGTTGGCAGCCGCGGTCCGCGGAGAGGATGCCAAGATCGACCTCCTTCACGCGGCGTTATTGCTGGCGAAACTCGACAACGAAGAATTGGACGTCGATCTCTATCGGGCAGAGGTCGACCGCCTGGCGGGTATGGTGCGGCAGCGCTTGCCCAAGAACGCCAGTGCCGAGCAACGCCTGGCGGCGCTGAGCAAGTTCCTGTTTGAAGAGCGCGGCTTTCACGGCAGCCGGGCGGACTACTACAGCCGCAACAACAGCTACCTCAACGAAGTCATCGACGACCGCGAGGGCATACCGATCACTTTATCGGTGCTCTTCATGGAATTGGGCCGTCGTCTCGACCTCAACATCGTCGGCGTCGGTCTACCGGGACACTTAATGGTCCGCCATGAACCTGCCCCGGGGCCGGCGCAGATCATCGACGTCTTCGACGGCGGCAAGCTTCTCAGCACGGAACAGGCAGCTGAATTGGTCCAGCGGCTGACCGGTCAAGAGTTGGAGAAACGCCACTTGGCCGCGGTCGACAAGAAAGCCATTTTAACGCGCATGCTGCACAACCTGATCAATCTCGCGGGCCGCGAGAAAGATCGCGACGGCATGCTGCGCTATCTCGACGCGGTGTTGGTCATCGATCCCGAGGCCCACGACGATCGCTGGGCCCGCGCGGTCTTCCGCTGGCAGTCGGGGCGGCGCGAGGCCGCGGCCGAGGACTGCGACTGGCTTTTGCAACACCAGCCGGACGGCATCGACCTCGACCGCGTCCGTGAACTGCGCCGCTTGTTGAGCAAATAGCCTGCCGATGGAACGGGCTACGGCACGGTCATGGTCAGCGTCGCGTAGTGGCGCACTTCTTTGTAGGCTTTACCGCCTTGTTGACCGGCTTTGGCCTCGACGTGCTTGGCGCGTAAGGCGACCATGCCGGCGGTCGGCGGCGCGGCCAAGACGACTTGGCCGTGCTCATCCGTCTTCAATTTCGCTTCGGCGCCGGCGATGAACACAACCTCGGCGCCGGCCAGCGGTTTGCCTTGCCATCGCACCTCAAACGCTCCTCGCTTGTCCGCAACCGGGAAGATTTCGAGAGCGTGGTCAAGGCCTTGAGCCTTGGCGCCGCGGACCATCGTTTTGGCATGATAGATCAGCAGGAAGGGGTCGCCACCCCCCTTGGTCAACACGCCGTATTCGCACACCGCGCCGACCTCGCACGGTCCCTTGCCGGGCAGCGCGATCAGGTAGTGGTCGGTCCCCTCGGTTTTTTCGACCGGGGTCGTCTTCCCATCGGTGCGCACGTGGACTTTGGCCTGGGCGATCTTGGTGATCGCCACGTTTTGGTCAGGGTCCAAGTCGTCGCTGAACACCATCCGCACGTGGTCATCCTTGTACGGCGTCAGCCAGACGAAATGCGCGGATGCCGGCGCCACCACAACGAGGGCGGCAAGCAAACCTAAGCAACGATTCATCCAAGGGTCCTCCGCAGGGTAAGGCGGCGCGCTCCGGCGGCAGGGGTGGGTGGAACTGACCGCCGGTCGCGCGGCCGCGAAAACTACCAATCGACATCCCGCGAGCAACCGGAAGGATTCCAGCGTCGGCCGGGCGTGTTCAACGCGTGTGGAAGACTTCGGTCGTGCTCACGTTGTCGCCGCCGTTGGCGCCGCCCAAGACGAGCAAACGCCGATCGGGAGCTGCTACCAGGCGATGCACGATCCGCCGCTGCTTGATCTCACCGATCGGTTCCCAGGCATCGCCCTTGACGGACAAACGCAACACGCTGCCGTCGGCTGGGCACACATACAGGTTGCCATCGACGACACAGGCCCCGGCGCTAAAACCATTGCGGCGAACGCCGGGAAGATTCGGTCCGGTGGTCCAAGCGTCGGCCTGGGGGTCGTAGATGTTCACCGTCAGGTGCGGCTTGCTGTCGCGGTCGAGGCCGCCGATCACGAACAACTTTCCGCCGTGGGCCGCAGCGACGAGAGCGCGGCGCTGGAACGGCTGGGGAATCTCTCGCCAACCCAGCGACGCAGCGGCCAAGTCCAGCACCAAGGCCGACTCGCACCACGTCGGCGGTTTACCCGAGCCGTGCATCGTCCAGCCGCCGACGACATAAATCCGATCGCCGATGACGACCGCGTCATGCGACGACCGCGGTTGGGGCAAGTCGGGCAACGGCGTCCATTGACCCAAGGCCGGGTCGTAACTCGCGCAGCTGGCCAGCGAATGGTTGTCGGCCTTGCTGCCGGGTGCGTTGCGCGGCTGCATGCCGCCGATGCGAATGACCTTGCCGCGGTGCGCGACCAGCGCCAGTCCTTGTACGGCCGGACCGCTCGGAAGTTTCTCCCAGGCTTTGGGGGCCTTCAGCGGCAGTCGATAAAAGTCACCGATCACCGCCTCGGTCGAATACTCGTGTGTCTTGGCGACGTGTCCGCCGTAGACATAGACGAAGCCATCGGCGACGACGGCGCCGAAACTCGATACCGCCCGCGGCAAAGGGGGATACACCGCCGACACTTGTGCCCGATCCGCCTCCGCGGCGGACATGGTCATGGCGAGCACAAGCAACCAAGCCAGTGGTCCGCTCAACATGAGATCATCCTTTCGTGTAATTCTTTCTTTTAGTAGCAGGTCGCAGACCCGTCGATTCAAAAATCGCTTCCTACGACTTCGCCGCCGGCCCTGGTCCCCAGCGCTTGGTACGTCGCGGCAGCAATGCTTTCGGCGACAAAACGAACCGAGCCGTCGCACAACAAGAAATTACCGCCGCCGAAATGGTCGCTGCGGAAGGCTTGAAGACGATCATTGATCGCTGTCGGCGGTTTGACGGTGTTGAGCGGCACCATGGTCGAGCCGATGCTGTAGCTCGTGTAGCCGAACGCCCACGAAGTGTTGCCGCCCCGAACCGAGCCGGCATACGGACCGCTGGTAAACAAATAATCCTTCAGCTGGAATCCCATTTCGCCCACCATGAAAGTGTTGGAGGTACCATCGAGAATGTCGGTGAGCCGCTTGCCGGCGTCGACGATCGTGGAACTGCCGACGGCGTTGGTGCGGACGATGGCGCCGTTGTCGGGCGGCGGCCCCCAGGCATTGTTGCTGCCCGCACAGACGGCGTAGCTGGCGTGGTGGGTACTGTAGGCTTCGGGCGGGGAGGGGGGCGGAACCATGGCCGGACAGAGGTAGATGGCGATGGGTAATCGCGCCACGGAGTTGTTCGGCGGTGCCGTGGGTGGGAGGTTGAGGTTGTAAGCCTGCCGAACATTGTCCTGTTCGACAAACGGCAGGATCAACGTGAAAGCGCTGCCGAAGACCGGCGAATTGGCGGTCGGCAGGCGCTGGAAGCTGTCGTGGAAGGCTTGCATGGCGATGCCGATTTGCTTGAGGTTGTTTTGGCATTGTGCTCGAGCAGCAGCCGCTCGCACTTTTTGCACCGCCGGCAACAGCAAGCCGATGAGAATCGCGATGATGGCAATGACCACCAACAGTTCAATGAGCGTGAACGCTCGCCGCCGCATCGAAGTTCGCATGCCCATCTCCTTTCAAGAACGAGGTTCTTGCACCTGGTGCGTTGCGAACGGATGCGGTGGGCTAACCCGCTACGGCGGCTAAGCAACCTGGTAAGTGATATTGAGTATCAACATCACTATAGGGCGATTCGCCGGTCGCGGCAACGGATCGCTCCAATTTTTCGCAAAATTCTCGCTCGCGGCCGCCGGCACCGCTACTTCCGTTGACTCAGCAGCCAGCGCCGCCACGCAAGTATTGTTGACACCGAGTCTCATTTGAGTAGTTTAGTCTTTCGGGTGGGCTGAAATCGGGGGGCGACATGACTGACCAACGATCCGTCGAACAGCCTGCGCAACAACCCAAAAACGTTGGCGAAAAACCGGTGAAGCTCGTCACGTCGTCGGAATTATTCGAAGGACGTCGGGAAATCTGCATCGAACACGATGGCGAACGCTATCGTTTACGCATCACTCGGCGAAACAAGCTGATCCTACAGAAATGATCGGCCGGCCATCGTCAATCCCAGCTGCTGTGCTTGTCCACCCACCGTATGGCCAAGTAATACCACAACGCCGCAATGACGAACAAGGCGCCCACGAACGCCAATGGATGAAAGAACCCTAACGCCACACTACCGGCCGACAGCCCCAAAGAAAGCCAAACGAACAGCCAGGCCCACCGCCGCGTCGGCAACCCCCAAAGACCAATCCACACCAGTAAGGGCCATGTGCTTCGATCGGCCTTCATGATTACCTCAATTGGTTCGCCTTGTCCTCCCGGCCAGAGGCTGCCGTGAAAGGTCTTTTGCGCCTTCATTCTAAGTCGCCGCCAATAGTGAAAAACGGCAACGGTGCGGCCCGAGCGCCATTAGCGCTCCTCGAGAAGCTCCTTCGCGGTTCTGTCTCGCCGCCGCAAGCAGCAGTTTGTAAAAAAGTTGCAGAGAGAAAATTATGCGAAAGTCGTCGCCTCTTTAGGACGCCGTAGATTCAGCGGCAACGACGGCCACGGAGGTTTTCCCTTGGCACTTCTGCTGTACGCATTCACCTTGTTTGTCAGTGCGTTCATCCTTTTTCTCGTGCAACCGATGATCGGCAAAATGATTTTGCCGAAGCTGGGCGGTACGCCGCAGGTGTGGAACACCTGCATGGTCTTCTTTCAGTCGGTACTTTTGTTGGGCTACGCCTACACACATTTTATCAGCGTA
>JANWVS010000182.1 GCA_025056835.1 Gemmataceae bacterium
TCATGCCGTCGAATCCGTTGGACGCCTACGGCCTGATGCTCTCGGCGATTGTCGATCCCAATCCGGTGATGGTGCTGTTGCCCAAGGCGCTGCTGCGCGTGCGCGGCGACAAGCTCATACCCGGCGAACCGGCCGATCCGGAAGAGTTGAAGGCGATGATCGATGCGCCGGTCGGCGATCGCTCCCATTGGCAGCCGCGCTGGCCGGACGTCAAGGAATACTATGTGCCGATCGGCGAGGCCGCACTGGTGCGCGAGGGGCAGCACGCGACGGTCATCAGTTACGGTCGGACGCTGCCGTTGTGCGTGCAGGCCGCCGATCAACTTCGCGCGGAGCGGAATTTCGAGTATGACGTGCTCGACTTGCGGAGTATTTTTCCGTATGATTGGCCGGCGATCAGCCGGAGCGTGTTGAAGACGGGGCGCGTGCTCATCGTCAATGAGGACACCGAGGTGACGAATTTCGGCGAGCACCTGCTGCGGCGCGTGGTGGATGAGCATTTCTACGAACTGCTGGTGCGGCCCCGTGTCTTGCTGGGCAAGCACGTGCCGGGGATCGGCCTCAATCCGGAATACGAGAAGAACACCGTCCCGCAACTGCGTGACATCAAGGCGGCAATGGCCGAGTTGGTCGACGAGGCGGCCTAGATGCGGCGGCAGCAGCTGTTCCACGTCAGCTTTTATGCGACCCTGGCCCTGGCGTCGGCCTGCCTGGCGTTGCCGGCGACCTTCTTCCTGTGGTGGATGCCGTTCTTCTTCGTCGCCGTGCTCGGTTTGTTGGTGGCGGCCTGGCGGCAGGAGGGCCGGTGGCAGTTGTCGGACGCTGCTGCCAATCAGATCGGTGTGGTCTTGGCCTTGGGGGCGGCGGGTTGGCTGGTCTTCCATATCCCCCGCTCGGAAGACGACCTGATCGGCGGCCGGCTGGGATGGCCGGCGGGGCTGTTGCCGTATCTCGGTCCGTTCTTGCAAATCCTTTTGATCGTCAAGCTCTTCCGTGCCAAGCGGCTGGCCGACTTCTGGGGCATTCAGTCGATGGGCCTGGTCCTCGTCGGTTTGGCGGCGGTCCTGGCGGATGAGCAACTGTTCGGCCTGCTGTTGCTGCTGTACTGGACGAGTTTGCTGTGGACGCTGGTGCAATACTATCCGCTGCGGCAACGGTACCCCGAGGGCGCCGGGGCGGGGGCGGCGGGTGCGTGGTTGTTTGAGCCGAATGCGGCGCCGCTGCCGCCGGGGCGGTGGTGGGAGTTGCCGCGGACGTTGCGCTGGACGGCCGTCGTCGGCGCCGCGGCCTTCGTGCTTTACCTCGCCACGCCGCGCTTGGGACAGGCTCAATGGAACGCCCTGCAACTGAGCACCCGGCTGCGCTTGAGCAGTCGCGGCAGCGACGCAGCCGGTATGGACCTCAATCGCACGGGGCGCGTCGAACTTTCCGAAGAACCTGCCTTCGCCGTGGCGATCCGCGATTCCCAGGGGCGCACGGTGGACCCAGCCCGTGTGCCGCGCTGGCGCGTCGACACGTTGGAACTTTACTCGGGCGGGCGCTGGTATCCGTTTTGGCGGACGCCGGTGGCCGTCTTGAAACGGGCGTTGATGCCGCGCTTGTTGCCGCTGCAACCGTTGCCGGACCGCCTCAAGGCCGATGAGTGGTTGGTCACCATCGACGTCAAGCCGAGCGTGGTGGGCGGGCTGGTGTTGGCGGAGCCGGTCGACGTCGAGTTGGGCATCGGTCTGGGGCCGGCAAGCGACGGCCGGCCGCTGCCGCAGAACCTGTGGTACCATTTCGACGGCTGCGATGTGCTCGGCGTCAATCCCCGGGTCGAATGGAAACGAGCATATTCCTACGCCCAGCTGGTGCGCAGCGGCGGCGCCGCAGCGTCCCGAACGGTCCAGCTCTACGAAGAGTTCACCAACTGGCTGGCGGAGCAGCCGGTCCCGGAGGTCGTGCGCAGCTGGACCACGGAGCTGGTGGGCCGTCTTCCCGATCTGTCCGCCGCCGCGCGCCGGCTGGACGACCGTGGCCGCGTGGTCGCCGGCCATGAAGCGGAAGTGGCCGAAGCGCTGTGCCGTTACCTCACCGCCTCCGGCGAATATCGCTACAGTCTCGACCTGCGGCGCGACGACGCCAGTCTGGACCCGACCGCCGATTTTCTCATCAACGTCAAAGAAGGGCACTGCGAGCGCTTCGCGGGCGGCCTGGCCCTCATGCTCCGCGCCGTCGGCATTCGCAGTCGGGTGGTCAAGGGCTATCTCGCAGCCGACAGCGACGACGCCGGCCAGAGCATCGTCCGCCGCAGCCAGGCCCACAGTTGGGTCGAGGCGCTGATTCCCGGCGAGGCCCCCGGCCAATGGCGCTGGCTGGAATTGGATCCGACACCCTCCGCGGTCGTGACGGAGTCGATGCTGACCTCGTGGTGGCGCTGGCTGAGCGACAGCCTTGATCTCGCCGCCTTCTGGCGGCACTACATTGTCGATTACGAAGCCGAGCGGCAAGCCGATTTCTGGACGGAACTAGCTCAAGCATTGCTCGGCCGGCGCGGGGTGGTGATCCTGGCCGCGGCGGCGCTGGTCGGCGCCGTGCTTTGGCGGGGGCGGCGCTGGGTCCGTCGACTGACGATCGGGCTGGGGCACCCGTGGCGGCCGTGGAGGCAGTCGTCGGCGGCGGCGCTGTTTGCGACGCTCGTGCATCTGCTCGAGCAGCACGGCGGCCCGTCGCGGCGTGCTGCGGAAACCCCCCGCGAGTATGCCGAAGCGGCTGCCGCCCTGCTGGCACGCCAAGGGCCGACGCGGAGCCTGAGCGGCTTGCCGCTGCGCCTTGCGGCTGCCTACTATCGCGCGCGCTTCGGCGGTCGGCCGCCGACCGCTGCGGAAGCCGCCGAACTGGCCGCGGCCCTCGCCGGCCTGCGGGAACGTCTGGCGGGCGTTCACTTGGTCAGCTCCCGGTAAACATCGGGATGAAAACCGACATAGAGCACCTCGCCGCGGCGCAGGGCCGGCGCCCGCAAGTTGCCGGTGGGGCCGAGCAGGTGGGCGGCCAAGGTGTCGTCGTCGGGCCGTTCGCTTCCCAAGTTGAACTCCACGATCTTTTGGCCCTTGGCGACGATCACTTTCTTGACCGATCGTGCCAGGGCGAGCGCCTCGGACCGTCCCTTGCGGACTTGCCTGGCGTCGGTTTGTTCCCCGACCGGGACGCGATGCTTCTCAAGGAACTCTTGAGCACGTGCGCAGGAAGTTCAACCCTTGCGATGGTACAGCCAATCGACGCCCTTCATGACGTTCTCCCTGGAACTCAGAGGTGGTACAACTCGCCGTATTTCTGGCGGAGATAACTCAGCAACGGTCGGGGACTCAGCGGCCGTCCCGTGACTTTCAGGCACAAGTCGCGCGAGCGCCAGCGCATGCCGGGGCGGTGAATCCGGTCGTTGAGCCAACCCTTGAGTCGGCGAAATTCGCCGCGGCGGAAGTCGTCGTCAAGCCCCGGAAGATCGCTGCGGGCTTGCTCCATGAACTGGGCTGCGAAGAGGTTGCCCAGGGTGTAGGTGGGAAAGTAGCCGAATCCTCCCATGCTCCAGTGAATGTCTTGCAGGCAGCCGTGCGCGTCGTCGGGCGGGGTCAGGTCGAACGAGGCACGAAAGCGTTCGTTCCAGGCGGCCGGCGTGTCGTTGGCCGACAACTCGCCGCGGAGCAGCGCTTGCTCCAGCTCGAAGCGGAGGATGATGTGCAGGTTGTAGGTGACTTCGTCGGCTTCGACACGGATCAACGATCGGGCCACGCGGTTGACCGCGAAATGGAAGTCGTCGAGCGAGACATCGTCGAGCGCCCCCGGAAACGACTGACACAGGCGCGGGTAAAAGTATTCCCAGAACGGCCGACTGCGGCCGACCTGGTTTTCCCACAGGCGCGATTGCGATTCGTGGATACCCAGCGATACGGGGCTGCCCATGGGGGTGCCGCAATGGTCGGGGTCCAGCCCCTGGTCGTAGATGCCGTGGCCGGCTTCGTGCAAGATGCCGAACAGTCCTTGCTGGAGGTCGCGCGTCTGGTAGCGGGTCGTCAACCGACAGTCGCCGGGGCCGATGCCGCTGCAAAAGGGATGGGCGGTCGTGTCGAGCCGACCGGCGGTGAAGTCGAACCCGATGGCCGCCGCTACCGACTGGCCGAACCAGTGTTGGCGGTCGATGGGGAAGTCGCGGGTCAGGACGTCGCTGCGCGGTTGGCGCCGGGCCTCGGCCAGGGCGGCGACCAACGGCGTCAACTCCCGGCGCAGCTCGGCGAACCAGGCGGCGACTTCCCGGGTCGTCGCCCCCGGCTCGTATTCGTCCAACAACGGATCGTACACCGAGTCCCGATAGCCGATGGCCTGGGCCTCTTCGCGCTTGAGGCGGACGATTCGGTCCAGCCAGGGAGCGAAGCTGGGGAAGTCGTTGGCCTGCCGCGCCTCCTGCCAGACGTTCTGGGCCCGCGTCGTGGTCCGGGCCAGTTCTTCCACCAGGCGCGTGGGGATTTTGACCGCCCGCTCATGGACCCGGCGAATCTCGCGGACGTTGACCGCTTCGACGGCATCCGGCCGCGCCGCCAAGTCCGACTGCTCCACGACCGCCAGCCATTCCGCCAGCTGCGGCGCCGCCAGGCGCTCATGGACCAACCGGGAGATGAGGGCCATCTGCTCGGCCCGGTGGCCCGATCCCTTGGGCGGCATGTACGTCCGTTCGTCCCAACCGAGCAGGCTGCCGACCGATTCGAGCAGGCGCGCTTCACGAACGTGCTGGATCAGGCTGTGATAGGCGTCGGTAGGCGTCATGGTGCGTCCCAGCGGTGGCGGTTCAGCCGATGTCACGATACGACCCAACGGGGGCGGCGGTCAGGGCCGAGGCGGGGCGGGCGCCGCGTGGATGGTCAAGCGGGGCGAGTGTCGTCGGCCAGGTCGGTCTCCCAGGTGTGCCAGATCGCCGCGACGTTGACCAGGTCGACGCGCAGCCTTCGCGGCGGATGCGGCGCCGCCGGTACCACGAAGGCGAAGGGCACGCCGCCGGGCGCCGTCGTCAGGGATTGATAGTAGACCGGTTTGCCGTCGGCGAGGCCGTACAACTCCAAGGGATCGGGCCAGGATCCTGCGAGTCTGCCGCTGACGGCCGCACCGCCGTCGTCGCACCGCCGCGCCGTCAGCCCTTCCAGGTAGGCGGCGCAGCGGACCTCGAGGGCGATTTCGCCCCACGGGCCGTCTTCGGGCGCCGCGCCGGCCACAACGATCTCCAACTGATTCCGCTGGCGCAGCCGCTGGGTCACCTCGAAGGCGAACGGCCCCGTTTGCTCTTGCGCCAGGCAGTGGCCGTTGAGGGTGACCGCGCCGGTGCCCGCCAGGCCGGCGCAGGTGAGCCAGAC
>JANWVS010000183.1 GCA_025056835.1 Gemmataceae bacterium
CAACTCAGGTCGAGACCTCGAAGCAGGTGGTTGCGCCGGTTGCCGCCTTGATCGAGGCGCTCGTGAAACAGGGCCAGACGGACGAAGGGACAAGGGTTGTAAGGCCCTTGGGCGCTGGTAGCGCGGGTGCCGTCGCGCGCCGCGTCGTTCCAATGGTTGATCGACCTGTCTTGACCGGCCTGGAGGTTGATCGTTAATTCACCGCCGCGGGGAAAGCCTGCCGCGAGCCGAAAATACCGGTTGTGGTGAAACAGCCACACATCTTCCAAGTCCACGCCCAGGTTGTTGGTCAGAGTGCCGGATACTTTCCAATCGATGCCGCGAGTGTAGCTCAACCGCCCTTGGATCGGCGGAGCGATCGGGATAGCCTCCCAGGTCGCGTTGAACGACTTGGTCGTCCACACCGGGATCGGTACGTCGCTCAGCCCCCCGGCGCCGCGTTCGTACCGATACGGTTTGCGGAAAAAGCCTGGTCCGCTGCCGCGCTGGCCGATGCCGCCGAAGCCGACATCGGGCCGGCCGAACCAAGTAATCATGTCGGCGCGGAATGGCCGGTTCGTCGTTTCGCCCCAAAACCGGCTGTTCGGCTCGACGCCGATGGTGTAATTCTTGATCTGCGGGCTGAGGATCGTGAAAAAGGTCTGCCCGTAGGCTGCGGCCTGCGCCACCGCTCCTTGGGCGGTGAGGTGCGTCCGCTGGTCGATGTCAACGATATCAACCTTGTTGATTCGTAACTCGCTGCCCTTGATGGCGTAAGCGGTGAAATAAGCAGCGACGCTGACGGCTGCGACAATCGTCGGAAACGTGAACCAAGTCCACTCGAGCCGATGGAACACGTACTTCAGGAGCAGGTAATCCACAGGACCGACGAGCAGGATGTAAATGATGATAAGCAGCGCGACGTAGCCAAAAGGAATGATGCGAATGTTGAAATTGTCCAGCGCTTTCTGAAGGTCGGTGCCCAAGTCGTTGCGGGTGGTGATATCTTGGGCGACGTCGCGGGCCGGGCTGCGCGGTCCGATGCGCAGGATGAGTTTCTTCAAGAACTCCACCTTGCCGCGTTGCCAGTTCGTCAACGGCGGCTCATCCAAGGCAAACGCGGCGAGCGTGATGCTGCCCAGACCGTACGGCATGCGGACCAGCAGCGGGCGATCGGTTTCCGGATTGAACGTCCCCAAGGGAGGGGCCAGCACTTCCCAAGCACCGGGCAACAGGTTCGCTGGATCGAGCCGCACCGCCTGCCCGGTGAACGGCTCGCCGACGACGCCGGCGAAGGCCTCTACTCCCGTCAGTTTCTTACTCTCGACCAGCCCGTCGCGCGGTGGTACGACGGGCACCGGCGGCTTCCACACCGGCGCTTGCAGCAGTTGATGCACCAGGTCGGCGTGCTGGCGACTGATGCCAATGACCAAGCGGCCGCCGCCGCGCACATAGCGGCCGATGGCTGCCAGACGGCGTCGGCCGGCTTCGTTGTCCTTGACCAGCTTCAGCAGAAAATCGCGATGGCGTGTCGACAGGAAGAGGATATCGACGCCCTGGTAGCCGAACCACTCTTCCGGCAACAGGTCGAAATCGTCGATGAAGCCAACGTGGCGCGGACCCGGATCGTCTGGATCGCCTCGGCCCAACGGGTTCCGGCCCGCGCCTTGGTGATTGAGGGCCGCGACGGCAGCCGCCAGGTCGGGCATGCGACCTCCGACGCTGACGAGCAAGTGGGCATCCAAGTCGAGGTCGTAGCCTATGTGCGCCGGCGGACCATAGGATTGCGCGCCGACGACCACACGCACCTTGATCTGCCCGCGATGTCCCGGCCTGACGTAGGTTGTCAGCCATCGTTCTTCGTTGGGGTCCATTCGGAAGGGGGTGCGATAGATCGTGCCGACGTCTTCGGCGTCGTCCGTCTCGGTTTGAAGGTAAGGTTCGGCTTCACCGGGCTTGGGTAGGATGCCCTTCGGGCCGGCCTTAATCTTGACATAGACGGGGCACCACATCCCGAGCTTGTAGCGCGACGGACTACCGCTGCCGTCCCCGCCGCTGAAACCGACACGGGACTCCTTGACTTCGACATCGGGTATTTCTTGCGGAGGCCCCTGACCCGCCGCGGCTGCCGGCAACATCCAGGCGCAGAACACACCAAGGAACAGGCACCGCATGATCGTCCAACCCAAGGCGAGCGCGGCAGTGATGTTACGGTTTTTCCGCCGCTGCGCAGCAACACGGCGACCGCCGACAGCCCGGACAACCTTCACCGTATTTACGCCGCACGGCCTCGTCGAGTTTGATGCCGACGTTGTTGGCCAGCGTGGCGAGCCAGGCGAGGACATCGGCGAATTCGGCCGCTTGTTCGTCGACGCTGCCCCCGCGCAGGGCCGAGGCCAACTCGCCGACTTCCTGCATGAACCACATGAAGGTACCCTCCACGCCGCGCCGGGCATCCTTGGCGCCGTACGTAGCGCGAATCAACGATTGCAAGTCATCGAGGGTCATATGGCCGCGGGAAGTCAGGCTAGTCCCGTTCCAAAAGCTTTTTCAGCTCCGCCAGGTCACGATCCTTATTTTGCGCGGCCAAGGCGTCGAGAAGAACATTCTGCGCCACGGTATCGAGCACGTCGATCTCCAGCGCCTGGCGGGCGAATTTTTCGGCCTCGGCGTGCTTGCCGGCCTTGAGAAACATTTCCGCCAGCTTGCGGCGCACCGCGATATCGTCGTAGTCGCGTTGCGCCAATTCCTCCAAAACGCCCGTCAGCTTGGCGGTCTCGCCGGTCTGGGCATAAGCTTTGGCGAGTTGACCGGTCCAGTAGGGGTCGTGCGGTTCGAGCTTTCGCCCCAGTTCCAGAGCTTTGGTAGCGGCTGCGAGCTTGTTGTTGTCGAGGTGCATTTTCGCCAACAGCTTGACGGCTTTTGGCTCGGTGGGATGCTCGTCGACGGCCGCCTCGAGCAAGTGGTAAGCTAAGTCGGCATCGCCTGCGGCAGCCAGCAACATCGCCTTGACATATGCGGCCAGAGGATGGTTGCGTTTCAGGCGCAAGGCCTTTTCGGCCAAGTCCCGGGCCTCCTTATTGCCTCCGCGGGCCAAGTAAAGGTCCGCCAATTGGGCCGCCAGATCTGGATCGTCCGGATTGGCTTGCTGGGCCGCTTTCAACTCTTTGAACGGCACCTGCTTCTGGGCCGCCGGACCGCGCACCTGCGCCGCCCGGTCGTGCAGGAACTTGCGATACCCCTTCTCAAAATCCTCCTTGCTGGTCTTGAGGGCCTTGAGCAGGGCGCCGTCGGTATCCAACCCTTCGGCAAACGCCGCCAGCAGTGCCCCGACGGCCTTCGGTCCATGGGTCTGTTTCAGATACTCCACGTAGAGAAAACTCTGCAAGTAAGCCTGCTGCCATTGCTCGGGCGAACGCGGCCGGACAAAACCGAGCAAAATGTTGTCGAGATTTAAGAGATCATTATTGGCGACTTTCTCGACGAGAATCGCGTTCCACTGCGGCGGCGTGCCCGTTCCTTCCAACGACACGGCCAGCCCCTCGGTAAACCAGTGCGGCACCGTGAATTTCGTTTGATCGAGATTGAAGATGTGGACCAGCTCGTGCCGCAGCACTCGGTTCCAGTTGAACGGCTTGCCGATCACCTTCGACTTGTCGCGCGGCGAGACCATCGCGATCATCCGCCCGGTGCAGGCCCCGATCGTGTGCAAGTCGGGCAACGCCGTCACCCGGCCGGAAAACATCTCGTGCTTGTTGAACAGTTCAATCAGGATCGGCCCTGGCGGCCGGTAGTCGAATTGCTCGGCCAGCTCAGCGTAGATCGCTTCGAGATACTGGCCCATGAAGTTGGCCAAGATCTTGTCGTTTTTGGCGTCGTAGCGGAGGACGAAGTGCGGCGTTTGCAGAGTCTGGTACTTGTCGAGGTGGTCGAGCACCTTGAGCGTGTTGAGCGTGCGCACGTTGAAGGCGTCGGCCTCGAAGGCTTTTTCCAGGAGCACGCGGGCCTCGTCTTCCTTACCCAGCCGCATGTAGAGTTGTCCCAACGCGGCCGGGGCCCAGGGCGATTTGGGTTGTAAGGCGATGGCCTTCTTGTAATACTGCTCGGCATCGTGGTAGAGCTTGCGATGGTCGAAACGCGAGGCCAGTTCGTAATAGAATTTCGCCGGTTTCGGGTTGAACGACTCCACTTCCTTGAAGACGGCTTGGAAATCATCTGCCTTGCGTTGGGCATGCAGGCAGACGGCGACGAGGGCCAGCGTCGCCTCGTCGCGCGGATTGACCGCGCGGGCCGCCGCCAATTCCTTAGCGGCCTGGGTCAGTTCGCCGGAGAACAAGTGAACGTCGGCCTTGAGCCGCAGGGCCTCCGGCAGCCGCGGGTTGATCTTGAGGGCCTGGTCGGCCTGTTGCTCGACGTCCTTGATCTCCAAGCGCTCGAGAGCCATCAGGCCGCGGGCCACGAACACTTCGGCTGCTCGGGGATTGACGGTCAACGCCTTGGTGAAGGCCTTGTCGGCGGCGGAGCGGTTGTGTTTCTCAGCAAACAGTCGGCCGCGCTCGTAGTCGGCCGGCCAGAAAAGCTTCTCCTTTTTGACCGCATCGGGATACAGCTCATTGACCAAGAAGTCGAATTGGTCGCCCAAGTGATGGTAGCGGGCGTACTCGGTAGCCGCCAAGCCGACGAGGTGCAGTTCGTCGGGATCAGTGATGTCTTGATCGGCGTTGGCTCGTTGCGTGTAGGTGCGAACGAACCAACGGAACAGGTCGTCGGCCTTGGCGAAGTTGCCGCGGTCGCGTTCGAGGCAGGCCAGCACGTAGCGGGCCAGGAAATGGTCGTCTTTTTCGTCGACGACCCGCCGAGCGATCGTTTCGGCCTCGTCCCACCGGCCGCGAAAGTGCAACAGCTCCGCTTGACGGGCCAACAGATCGAGGTCATCCTTGGTCTGTTTCAAGGCCGCAGCGACGACGTCCAGGGCCTTGTCGTATTCTCCTTCGCTGGCCAGGGCCTTGCTGAGGCCGATCGTGGCCGCCGAGCGCAGTCGAGGCTCCTTGGCCAGTTCGGCATAGATCTCCTGGGCCTCGGCGTAATTGCCCTTGAGGTACGCGGCACGGGCGTCTTGGAGGGTGCCGCCGGCGCGAACGGGCAGCGCTGCTGCCAGCAGCCAAACGATCATGGTCAGAAGTCGTCCGTGCCGCCTCATCACAGGCGCCTTATACCTGAGCCGACGAACCGCGCCGAAATCTGCGCACCACTATTGTACGGCCGGCGGCGACGCCGTGGGATGCAGGAACACGACGATCAAGCCCTCCACCACACTTTCGATGGGTAGAGCAAAGAGGCGACCGTCAGTAATAATACGAAT
>JANWVS010000184.1 GCA_025056835.1 Gemmataceae bacterium
GCTAAGCCGGGATTCATCAGCGCCGTAGGCGACGTCGGGGCGCGTGTTATTTTGTTGCTGGGCGACTTTGGCCTGTATGCCGCCCGCACGTTGGGTTGGCTGGCCCGACGCCGGCCGGCGCCGCGGACGTTGCTCCCCTGTTTGTACCTCGTCGGCGTTCGCAGCGTTCCGGTCATCGCTGTCACGGGCATGTTTATCGGTATGGTCATGGCCGTGCAGATGTTCAACCAGTTCAACATCATGGGAATGGCCACCCGGCTGGGGTCGATGATCAACATCACCTTGGTCCGCGAATTGGGACCGGTGTTGGCGGCCACGATGCTCGCCGGACGAGTCGGCAGCGCCATGGCCGCGGAACTGGCCACCATGAAAGTGACCGAGCAGATCGACGCCCTTTATTGTCTCGGAGCCCACCCGCTGCACTATCTCGTCGTCCCACGCCTGATCGCCTGCACGCTGCTCATTCCTCTGCTGACCATCTTGGCCGATTTTATGGGAATCATGGGCGGCGCCGTGATTTGCACGCGCGTCTATGGCGTCGAATCGCATTATTACTGGGAACACGCTCAGGGCTACGTGCAGATGTGGGATGTGGCCATGGGACTGATCAAATCGATCTTCTTCGGCGTGGCCATCGCCCTCATCAGCTGTCATCGCGGCCTCAACAGCCAGGCGGGGGCCGAGGGCGTGGGCCGGGCGGCGACCGAATCGTTCGTCGCCTCCTTCATCGCGATCCTGGTTATCGATTTCTTCCTCGGAATGCTGTTGATCGATCTCCACGAGCTGATCTTGGGACCAAGCGGACGCTTCATGTTCCGCTGAGCGCGACGTTGCCGGAAAGGAGGAGCATGACCGATTGGCCCGGGGCCGTCCTGGAATTGCAAGACGTCGGCATGTCGTTCGGCCCGCAGCCCGTCCTTGCCGGGATCTCGTTCGCCGTACCCAAGGGGCAGACCTTGGTCATCGTCGGCGAGAGCGGCTGCGGCAAGACCGTGTTGCTGAAACTGCTCATCGGCCTGATGCGGCCCACGGCGGGCCGGGTGGTGTTTGACGGCCGCGTTCTCTCCGAGTTGAGCGACCGGGAATTGACCCAGCAGCGCCTCCGCTTCGGCTTCCTGTTTCAAGGAGCGGCGCTGTTCGACAGCCTGTCGGTCTACGATAACGTCGCCTTCGGCCTGCGCGAACAGCGGCGGCTGAAGGAGGCGGAGATCGAGCACGAAGTCCGCAGCCGGCTGGCGGAAGTCGGCCTCCCCAGCGGCATTGAGCACAAGAAACCGGCGGAATTGTCCGGCGGCATGAAAAAGCGCGTCGGCCTGGCCCGGGCGTTGGCTCTCAATCCCGAGGTCATGCTCTACGATGAACCGACGACGGGACTGGATCCGATCATGAGCGACGTGATTAACGAGCTGATCCTGCAAACCCGGCGGAAGCATCCGGTGACAAGCATCGTGGTCACGCACGACATGAAGACCGTCGCCAAGGTGGCCGACCGCGTCGTGATGCTGTATCCGCTGGCGCGGCTCCGCCCCGGCGAAAACCAGGTGGTCTTCGATGGACCGCCGGCGGCCCTGGCCGAGGCAGCCGACGAGCGCGTGCGGCAATTCGCCGCCGGCGTGGCGGGCGCCCGCTTGCAAGAATAAAACGTCGGTACGGAACGCGCACCTGGGAGACCCATGACCATGAACGATCAAGCGATTCGCTTTCGCCTGGGCGTCTTCTTGCTCTTGGCTATGATCCTGTTGGGCGTGTTGATCTTGATGTTCGGCGGGCTGCCCAATTACTTCAAGAAATCGACCCATTACACTCTCGTCTTCGCCAACGCTCCGGGCGTCGCCCCGGGAACGCCGGTGAAGCGCTCCGGCATTCGCGTCGGCGAGGTCCAAACGATCCGCCTGGACAACGAAACCGGCAACGTGTTGATCGGCATCCGCGTCGATGAGCAATATGCCCTGCGCCAAGGCGACCGCCCGACCATCCTCCAGGGCTTGCTGGGCGGCGACGTTTCCATCGCCTTTCTGCCGGTCGACGATCCCAAGAAGCGAAAGGCTGAATTGGTCCCGCCGGGCGCGACCATCGAAGGCTACTTGCAGCCTGACGCCGGCGCCCTGTTGCAGCGCACCACCGACTTGATGCCGCAGGCCCAGGAAGCGCTGATCGAAATCCGCAAGGCCTTTGCCCGGCTCGACCGGTGGGCGCCGGACATGGAGAAGTTTTTCGAGGACCTCCGCGAACTGACCAAGAGCGTCCAGAACGCCGTCCCGGAGCTGAAAAAGACCAACGACGAAATTCGCGAGCTGGTCAAGACGGCGCGGCAAGCAATCCCCGACTTGAGGAAAACCGGCGACGAAATCGCCAATACGGCCCGTATCCTCGGCAAAGTCGGCGAACGGGTCGACACGTTTTTGATGGCCAACGAGGACAAGCTGGCCAAGTCGCTTGATCGCATTCAAGAGGCCCTCAAGAAGGTCAGCGAGGTGCTCAGCGACGAAAACCAGAAGAATATCAGCGCCCTCCTTAAGAACGTTCGCGACGCCAGCGACAAACTCGACGATTTTGCCAAGGACACGCGGGCGTTTCTCAAGGAAGGCGCCGGCGCGATGAAATCGCTCGGCGAAACGCTGACCAGGACGGACGAGGTCATCGCCCATCTCAACAAGGCGACCAAACCGCTCGGCGAGCGCGGACCGACCATCATGAAAAACCTCGAAGAAAGCACGGCGCAGTTGAATCGGGCCTTGACTGACGTGCGGGAGGTGCTCCAGGCCGTGGCCCGCAACGACGGCACGGTCCAACGACTGCTCTCCGATCCTTCGCTGTACAACCATCTCAACGATTCCGCCGAGATGGTGGCCCGCATCTTGCCCCGGCTCGACCGCGTGCTCCGCGACGTGGAGATCTTTGCCGACAAAATCGCCCGTCGGCCGGAATCGCTCGGCTTGGGCGGCGTCCTTCGCCCCAGCAGCGGCCTGAAGGAAAACCCGACGATCCTGCCGTATTATCGCCTGACACCGGGGTCCATCATTGAGCCGTGACAGGCCCCTGTCACACCGGGACGGCCACGGCGCCCTTGATGGTCCCGGCCTGCGTGCGATACCAGGCCAAAGTCTCGGCCATGGCGTCGTCGAAGGCCACCCGCGGCCGATAGCCAAGGATCCGCCGGGCCTTTTCGATGCTGAAGTCGAGGTTGTAGCCGATGAACTTCAGTTTGGCAAAACTATAGGGCGGCGCGTGCTTAGCGCCGAACAGCCGCCAGAGCGTCTCGTACCACCAGGTGACATGGCGGGCGACCCACAGCGGCGGCCCGAGGCCCGGCCGCGGCAAATCGAGGGCGTCGGCGATTTTTTCGATAAAGCGCCGCTTGCTGACCACTTCGCCGTCCGTGACGTTAAACGCTTCGCCCACAGCCGCGTCGTTCTCCAACGCCAGAAAAACAGCGTCGACGAGATTGCGGATGAAAATCGTGTTGAGCAAACGCCGACCGCCGCCCGGATAACGAATCAACCGGCACCTGAGGTTGTCGATGATCCGGGGCAGCACCGTGCGGTCGCCTGGGCCGTAGATGAACCCCGGCCGCACGGCCACGACAGGAATGCCGAAGTCGCGGTGATATTGAAAGGCGAGCACCTCCGCTTCAACCTTCGATTGCGTGTAGCCGTCGCGATGGCGGCGCGGCAGCGGCGCCGTCTCATCGGTGCCGTAGTGGTGGCCCGCCGCGTAAACGCCCAAGCTGCTCATGTGAACGAAGCGGCCCAGCGCCAATCCCTTGCAGGCGTCGAGCAAAACGCGCAGCGACTCGACGTTGGCGCGCCGATATTCTTCCAGAGGCCCCCAATCGCCGACCTTGGCGGCGCAGTGAATGACCGCTTCGACGTCGGCCACGGCTTGGCGGACGACGCCCGCGTCGTGCAGTTCGCCGCGAAAGACGGTAACTCCCGGTTCTTTTTCAAGGTGGCTCAAAGCGCTTGTCGGCCTGGCGAGCAGGTGCAGCGGCCAGCCGCGGCGCAGGCAAGCCTCGGCGATGTGGCCGCCGACAAAGCCGCTGGCACCGGTGATTAAAGTTCGCATAGTTATCTTTCTAAGCGGCCGCCTTACGGATACAACCCACGCCGGGCCTTTTCCTTCGACACTTTTTCCACACCCAGGCAGAGCGCCGCCGTTCGCATCGCCACTTTGCGGTCCTTGGCGAACTTGCGGACCTGGTGAAACGCCTTGAGCATGAGCGTTTCGAGGCGATGGTTGACCTCCGCCTCGCTCCAGAAGAACTGTTGCATGTCCTGCACCCATTCGAAGTACGACACGGTCACCCCGCCGGCGTTGCACAGCACGTCGGGGATCACGAAGATGTCGCTGTTGGCGAGGACGGCATCGGCCTCGGGGGTAGTCGGCCCGTTGGCCCCTTCGGCAAGAATCCGACAGCGCAGCCGCGGAGCATTGTCGCCGGTGATCTGTCGTTCCAAGGCGGCGGGCACTAGCACCGTGCAGGGTGTCGTCAACAGTTCGGCCGGGTCGAGAGGCTCGGCGCCGCGGAAGTCGCGAAGCAAGGCCCCGCTGGCCATATGACGGTTCAGGGCCGCAATGTCGATGCCGCGCGGGTTCTTGATTGCCCCATAGCGGTCGCCGATGGCGATGATCTTGACGCCGCGTGTTGCCAGCTCCTGACAGACGACCGAGCCGACGTTGCCGTAGCCCTGGACGACGTCGGTGGCGTCGGCCGGACCATGGCGGATTTCGTGGAGCGCCTGTTGAATGCAGTAGACCACGCCGCGGCCGGTAGCCTCGCGACGGCCGGCGCAACCGCCTAGTTCGACCGGCTTGCCCGTGACGATCTCGGGACAGGCATAGCCCACCGACATGGAATAGGTGTCCATGATCCAAGCCATGGTTTGTTCGTCGGTGCCCAGGTCGGGGGCCATGACATCCATCCGCGGGCCGATGACGCACAGGATTTCCTCAGTGAAGCGACGGGTGAGGCGCTCGCGTTCGCGGACCGAGAGCGCTGCCGGGTCGCAGGCGATGCCCCCCTTACCGCCGCCGAAGGGCAGGTTCATAATGCCGCACTTCCACGACATCCACATCGCCAAGGCGGCGACTTCGCCCAAGTCGACCGCCGGATGATAGCGCAAGCCCCCTTTGGCCGGCCCGCTCGTTAGGCTGTGTTGCACGCGAACGCCGAGGAAATTCTGCGTGCGACCGTCGTCCATTTCGATCGGGACGCTCACGACGAGCGAGCGCTTCGGCTTGGCCAGCCGTTGCAGGACGTTAGGGTCGAGATCGAGCGCCCGGGCGACGCCTTCGAGTTGCTTGACGGCCATTTGAAAGACCGGCGACTCCTCGAAAATG
>JANWVS010000185.1 GCA_025056835.1 Gemmataceae bacterium
ATCGCCCGACACAACTCCGACACACCCGCGCCGGTCTTGGCCGAGACGCGCACCGCAGCGGGCCGTTCGCTCCAATCCCACGCCGCGGGCAGGTCTGTTTTGTTGACGACCACGAGTCCCTGCCAGCCCTCCGGCGGCGGCAGCGGCGGAGCGGAGCCATCGAGCAGCCACACGACAAGATCCGCCGACTGCTGCGCCCGCCAGGCACGTGCGATCCCAGCCGATTCGAGGGGATCGGCTGCCGTCCGCAGGCCGGCGGTGTCGGCCAAGTCAATGGGCCAACCGTCGAGGGCGATGGTCGTCGTCACCACGTCGCGCGTCGTGCCCGGCAACGGCGCTACCAGGCTGCGCGCAAACCCCACCAAGGCGTTGTTGAGGCTGCTCTTGCCGACGTTGGGCGGGCCTGCCAAGACCACCCGCCAAGGCTGCATCAGGTGTTCTCCCACCGGGACCAAATCGAGGAGGCGGCGCAGCCGTGTCGCGACCTCGTCCCGCCGCCCTTGTTGCCAACAACGCCGCAGGTCGGTCATAGCTTGCTCGAAGGCCCCGTGCCATTGGTCCAGGGCTATGGCTGCGGTGCGCGTCGTCGGCGCATGGAGCAGAAGTTTTTCGGCCTCGGCCCGCCACGGCGGCAGGTGGCGCTTCGCAAAGTCTTCCGCGGCCGTGATTGCCGCACCGTGGTCCCGATACAACTCTTGCAGCAAGCGGACGACTTCGGGACCGCCATGACAATGGACTTCAACCCACGGCTCGGGCGCCGCTTGTCGGACGAGGACGACGACTTCGTCGGCGCCGCCCTTGGTCGCCTCGCCCAGCCAACCGAGCCAAAAGTCGCCCGGCGAAGGGTTGTCGGGCAGGGGAGAAGCGGCTGCCTCCTGGCGCCGACCGCGCCGAAACAAGCGCCGCGTCACGGCCCAGGCTTCCGGCCCACGCACCGCTAGCACGGCAATGGCGCTCCGCCCCGGCGGCGTCAGGCACGTGACCTCGGTGGGCGTGGTCCCTGTCATCGATCCTGCTCCGTCGAAGGTTGTTTCGCGCCTCGGAAAGTCATGGTCCGGCCAGCGCTTGGGCACACCGCCTCATCCCCTCCAAAGTCATTTCCGGCCAGACGCGCACCGTCAGGTCTAATTGTGTCGCCAGCATTTCGGCGTCGCCTCCCGTGAGAAACACGTCGGTCGGCGGAGCGGTCATGCGACTGGCAGCCCATAGCACTCCACCGACGGCAGCACTGATTGTGCCCGAGCGGACGGCGTCTTCCGTGTTCTTGGCCGGCAACACGACGACGCCCAAGTCGTCAACCATCGGCAACAGCGCGGTATATTCATGCAGGGCCTTGGTCATGAGCCGCAGTCCCGGCAGGATAACTCCGCCTTGAAAGACGCCGTGGCGATCGAGCAAGTCCACCGTGATCGCCGTGCCTGCCCCGATCATCAACGCCGCACGATCCTTGCTCCGCGCTGCATTGGCCGCGACGGCGTTGAACAAGCGGTCGATGCCGACTCGCTCGGGACAATCGACGTTGAGACGCAACGGCACCTGCCGATGGGAATCCACGACGCGGACCTGCTGATACTGTTTCCGGAGCCACTCGGCCAATCGCTCGCGCTGTTGTGGATTTGGGCCGGCCAGCAGCCAGCACGTACCCGCCGGTGGATTCCATAGTTGCAAGTGCTGCGTCCAGGCGCGTTGATCGTCCAGCGGCAACGAGACCATCGCCTCCACCGCGTCGACGGAACACCGGCCCCACTTGAGCCGCGTATTGCCGACGTCAGCCACGATCAGCGGGACCATGACGGCTCCCCGGAACGTGTCGGTCCCGTTTCGGCTGATGCTGACTGAAGCAGCCGTGCGACGTTGCCGACCAGGTACGCCAGGCCTTGGCCTGTGACCGCGGACACCGCCACGACTTCGCGACCGAGGGTCCGTTCCAGGCGCTGCCGCACCTCGCTGCTGCCGGTCAGCTCGCACTTGCTCAGCGCGATCAACTCCGGTTTTTCCGGCAGGCCGTGGCCATGAAGTTCCAGCTCGCGGCGGACGGTGCGATAGTTGTCCACGGGATCGCTGCCGTCGGCCGGGAACGGCTCGACCAGATGAACGATGACGCGCGTACGTTCGACGTGACGCAGGAACTCATGGCCCAGGCCGACGCCTTGATGCGCTCCCTCGATCAGACCCGGCAAGTCGGCAAGCACAAAGGAAGCGTCGTGGCCAAGGCGGACGATGCCGAGGTTGGGATGTTTCGTCGTGAAGGGATAATCGGCGATTTCCGGCTGGGCCTGCGACAGTCGACTAAGAAGGGTCGATTTGCCGGCATTGGGTAGGCCGACCAGACCGGCATCGGCAATGACCTTCAACTCGAGGATCAGCCAACGTTCCTCGCCTTTTTGGCCGGGTTCGGTCTCGCGCGGGGTGCGATTGGTGGGACTGGCAAAGAAACGGTTTCCCCGACCGCCGCGGCCGCCCTTGCCTACGACAACTTCCTCGCCGGGTTGGGCGAGATCACGGATGACATGGCCGCGCTCGCGGTCATAGACGATCGTCCCTGGGGGAACGCGGATGATGAGATCGCGGCCGTTTTTGCCGGTGCAGTTGGCCGGGCCGCCGTGGCCGCCGTTCTGGGCCTTCCAGAATTTGCGATTGACGAGCGGAGCCAAATGGTCTGCCTGCGGGTCGGCGCGCAGGATGACGTTGCCGCCATGCCCGCCGTCGCCGCCGTCGGGTCCGCCGCGCGGTTCGTACTTTTCCCGGCGAAAGCTGAGGCAGCCGCGGCCGCCGTCGCCCCCCTTGACAAAAATCTCCACGCGATCGACGAACATGCACGCCCTGGCCTTTTACTCCCATTGTAGCGAGGCAGCCGCCGGACCCAAAGTGGCTCGCGGGGCCGCCAGCTGCGCAAGTTTCGCGGTCCGGTGCGTTGCCCCCATGAGCTGCCGACACCCCAAGCCCCCTGACGCTGGAGTAAAACCATGATCCGTCACGCTTGCGCCGCCGCGCTGCTGCTGGCCCTCGTCTGTCCCACCACCCAAGCCCAAATAATTGTCGGCCCGATGATCCCGGCGCCGATCTGGAATCGAGTATATCTCGTGCAGGTGCGCACCTGGACATGGAGCGAACGCACGTTTGCCAATGATCGGGATGCCGTACGCTTTGCCCAGGCCATGCGCAGCCAAGGCCGAGCGGCCTACGTGCAAC
Organism: Gemmataceae bacterium; assembly: GCA_025056835.1. Classification (GTDB taxonomy): domain Bacteria; phylum Planctomycetota; class Planctomycetia; order Gemmatales; family Gemmataceae; genus JANWVS01. The sequence goes on from JANWVS010000185.1 coordinate 3,193, forward strand.
GCCACGCCTGGCACACCCGCGTTCGCTTCCAGGTTCCCGCCTGGCAAACGTATCAGGTGACGTACAACCACTTTCAAGCGCACCAGCTCGAGCGCTGGTTGGAATGGCGAGGTTTCGACGCCCGCGTGATTCCCTATTGAACCCACGGCGGACGTTGCTTGGCGAAAAACGCGCGCAGCCCCTGCTGACACTCGACGGACAGCCGCGGCGCGGCGCTGGCCTGGGCGGCTTGTTCGACCGACAACGCCTGACGGGAAAACGCATGGAGCAATTCCTTGGTCCGCGCCAGCGCTTGCGGCCCCCCCTCCGCCAGCGCCTGCGCCCAGGCCAACGCCTGCGGCAGCAATTGCTCGGCCGGGACCACAGCATTGACCAGACCGCAACGCAGGGCGGCCTCCGCGTCGATCATTTCGCCGGTCAACAGCAAATACCGCGCGGTCCGCTCGCCGACGTGGCGGAGCAGGTGCGGCATGACCATCGCAGCCACCAGGCCGCGGCGCACTTCCGGATAACCGAAACGCGCTTCCGGCGCGGCCACGGCCAGATCGCAGACCGTCACCAGCCCGGCTCCCCCCGCCACTGCCGGCCCTTGTACCGCGGCAATCGTCGGCTTGGGAAGGGTGTAAATCAAGTCGTACAACCGCCCCAAGCGCAAAGCATTTTCCCAAATATCGGCATCGGTGCGCCCCGGGGATCGGGCCAGGTCCTCGAGCGCTTGTTGCAGTTCGGCAAGGTCCATACCGGCGCAAAACACCGGGCCGGCGGCCGCGAGGATCACACAGCGTGCCGCGGCGTCCTCGCGCGCGCGGGTCATGGCCTCCGACAGAGCGTCTATCAGGGCACGGCTCAGAGCATTGCGTTTGTCGGCGCGCTCCAGCCGGATCAACGCCGCCGCAGGCACGTTGGCATAGGAAACAAGCGACATGGCAACTGGCTCACGCTGCACGGAGTCGACTCACGGCACGGCTCAACTCGCTTCGAGCGTTCGCCGGCCAAACGACATGGATGTTGTCGCCGCCCGAGGCCGCGACGGCAATGGCGACCAGGGCGCGAGCCGGCCGCGCTCACGGAACCGGCATGCACACCTGCTCCAAGAGTTTTTCGCACCGCTCTTGGATCAAGTCGGCCAGGTTCGGCACTGCCTGGCCTTCGGGCATCGATTCGGTGATCGCGCTCAACCAGCGCGGAATGCTGTAAATCAAGGCGAAACCGTCCAGATCCACCGGTTCCAACCGGGCGTGGCGGCCGCGCCGCTCTGCCTCTTGCCAGAGCGTTTTGCTCTTGCCCGAAAGGGCCAGGTCGTCGTCGGGCCGCAACAGGATGAGATGATCGATCACCGGCGGCGTGGCGTCGAAGGCAGCCAGTTTCGTTTCGAGATCGCGCGACTTGCCGTTGCCCCGGGCCATGAAGGCGCCGATCCCGACCTTCCAGGGCTGGCCATCGCGGCACACCCAGTGGGCGATCGAAATGACGCCGTAGGTCGGATGCTCGCTGAAAACAAACTCCGGCACAACGTGTTGCAGGCGCCAGGGGCCGACCTTGACGCCGTGCTCATGGCAAATCTGCAAGAAGGTTCCTAAGGCCGCTTGCAGTTCGCGGGCGGCGCCCGTCAAGGCCCCGTCAGGCTCTAACTGTTGCCGCGCGGCTTGCACCTGCTGGTCCCAGACGTCCGTCAATTGTGCGGTCTGGCTCGCACTCGGCGCGCCGTGCATCGCAGGTCTTCGCGCAACGGTTGGGCTGGAAGTCACCACGGTCGGCGCCGCCGCGGGCGGTCCGCCGAGCGCCGTCGCGGGCGGCACCTCCACGACGACCATGGACTTCACCTGGGGTGTGCCTTCGAATGGGGCCTCGCTGATCCGCGCCGCCGGGGCGTTCGCCAAGGCCGCGTCGGCATCGTAGGCGGTACGTTGCACCTCGCCGTAAACCAGGTGATCGAACAACTGCCGATATTGCTGGAGCATGTCGCGCAACGTCGGCTCCGTTTGGGCGATGCGGAGCACTTGTTCGTCGGTGAACGGATAGATGTCGCCGGCTTCTCGGTCGGGCAAGACCGAACGTAAGCGGGCTTCGACCACTTTGCGGACCAACTCCGGCGGCGGCGCTTCCAGACGCAGGGCCTTGATGGTCCCGTGGCCGGGAACG
>JANWVS010000186.1 GCA_025056835.1 Gemmataceae bacterium
AATTCTGCGAAGACCAACATCTCTTCCTCGAACTCGCGGAGGAAATGGCGGATGACGCTTTCGGGGACGCCAGCTGCGCAATCGAGATACGCTGCCAACGACGTGTACTCCTTGCCGTTGTCATTGCAGGCCACGCAGCGGATGAACTTGCGCTGGAGATTGTAGCTGTTGATCCGCTCGAGCGGCAGCTTTGGAAAATGAGCATCAAGCATCAAGTCGTCGCCTCCATGGCTGACTAGGCGAAGTTTGTGACGACTCGTCGCTAATTCGTAAGCAATGACGCCATTGTTGGTTTCCGTTTTCTGAAAGTCGATCTTCAGCTCCTGGAGGATGGCTTCGAGTTTGTCGGCGGTGAGCTTTGCAAGAATCACATCGTCCATCGTCGAGGTGTTGGCAAACCGCGCGAAAGACTTGGTTTCTTCATCAAACATTTGCAAGAAGCGACGAATCGCCCCTTCGGAGACGCCTCCAGTGAGATCAAGGTTGGCCTCGAGGGCCGTGTATTCGCTGCGCTCGTCTTTGTGCAGGCAGGCTCGACTGAATTTGGCCCGCACATTCCAGGCGTTGATTTCCTCGAGCGGCATTTTGCCGAAAATGGCGTCGATCATCAGGTCCTTGCCGCCAAACCAGTAGAGGCGGACGTTGTGGCCACCACGTTGAAAGTCGTAGTAGAAAATGCCTTGCTGTTTCGCAGGTATCTTTTTGTAATCGATTTTGAGCGATACGAGCAGGGCTTCGGTCTGCTCGGTGGAGAAGTGCTTGAGGACCGGTTCGCCGGCCGCCACCGGCAGCGCGGTCATGGCCAGGCTGAGAACGGCGGATGGCAACAAAATTCGACGCATAACAGTCGGCTCCTTGCAGGGACGGCGGCGGCCGCACGGGGACTTTGCTTGCGTTATTTGGCGAGGAATTGAACAAACGCTTGGATCTCGCTGTCGAAACGTTTGATGAATTGGCGGATCATGGCATCAGTGACACCGCCCAGACAGTCAAGCTGTGCTTCCAGCGAGGTGATCGTCCGTGGGCCGTTGGTTAGCTGCACTGCCCGGCTAAACTTCGATCGCATGTTCCAGGCGTTGACGTCTTCGAGAGAGAGCTGGTCGGTGAATGGTACGTCAAGCCACAAATCTTTGCCGTGATAGTTGTGCAAGCGAACCTTGACGTCGTGCCGCTGGAAGTCGTAGTAGTCGATTCCTTTGTCCTTGCCCGAACTTTTCTCGTACTTGATGCCCATGTCGCGCAAAATGGCTTCAAGTTTTTCGCTCGGCACATGTCGAGCCACCTTGGTCTTGGCTGGCTCTTGGGCCGTCGCGGCACAGGCTGTGAGGGTCAACCCGGCTAATGACACAACCAAGCGATCCGTGCGAAGCATGGGCATCCTCTCCCAGACCAATGAACAACGAGTGCCTAGTTTGCGAACGCGGCGAGGCGAAGTCAAGGCCAATCCGAGCCGCCCGCGGCACCATCTCCTGGAACGTGCGATTCGGTCGTAGCAATCCAAGCATGCAGCACGATCATTTCGCCGTGACGCGTTCGCTCATACATCTCGCTGCGGCGGAAACTCAGGCGGCTGGCCAGCGTGTTCGGCGCCACGGAGCGACCGGCGAGCAAGGCCGGGGCGGCGACCGATACTTGCTATCATAGACTTTATGGCGAAAACCGCGGATGTCGTGATCGTCGGCGGCGGCGTCATCGGCTTAACGACGGCATACTATCTCGGCCGGGCTAGGCTGCGCGTCGTCGTCCTCGACCAAGGAGCCTTTGGCTCGGAGTCGTCGTGGGCCGGAGCGGGGATCATTCCGCCGGGGAATCCCGAATTGGCCCGCTCGCCATTCGATCAGTTGCGAGCCTGGTCGGCGACCCTCTTTCCGGAGCTATCACGGGAACTGCGCGAGGCTACGGGCATCGACAATGGCTACCTTCGTTGTGGCGGGCTAGAATTCACCGCCCATGACGACGGCGTCGCGGCCGAAGAATGGCGGGGCGAAGGGGTCGCGGCTCAGGCGCTGACCGCGGAACGAACTCGGGCCTTGGAGCCGGAACTTGCCGAAAGCGTCGGCGCTGCAGTCTTGTTGCCCGACATGGCCCAGGTCCGCAATCCTTGGCACATCCGGGCGTTAATCGCAGCCTGCCGCCTGCTAGGCGTCGATTTGCGACCGCATGAGGCTGGTTTCGATTTCTTGCGGGACGGCGAGCGGATCGTAGCGGTGCAAACGGCGAGCGGCGATCTAGCGGGAGACACATTCGTTGTGGCGGCGGGCGCTTGGACCGATTTACTTCTGGCCAATTTGGGTTGCCGCCTCGGCATTCACCCCGTGCGCGGTCAAATCGTGTTGTTACACCCGGAGCGGCCGATGCTGAGCCACATTCTGTTGTGGGGACCGCGCTATTTGGTACCACGCGGCGATGGCCGCATCCTGGTCGGTTCTACTGAAGAGAATGCCGGCTTCGAAAAACGCAACACCGACGAAGGGGTCCACGGGCTGTTGCGTCTGGCGACAACTTTGGTTCCCGCCTTGGCCCAGGCCCCGGTCGAAAAATGCTGGGCCGGCCTGCGTCCCGCCAGCCGCGATGGTTTGCCGATAATCGGTCCGATGCCCAATGTGGCCAACCTCTACATTGCTTCCGGCCATTTCCGAGCGGGCATTCAGACGTCGATCGGTTCGGCCTTGTTGCTCAAGCAAATGATTTTGGGCGAGCCGTTGTTCTTGGCCGCGGAGGCGTTCCAAGTACCGGTGCCGAATGCCAGGTGCGACCAGCGCGACGCCGCGGAATCATCATAATGCCCTACCTGCATGAGTACCGACAGGGCAATGACGTGGCCTGGTTGTCCGGTCCACGGGGAGGAACCCGGCGTAGCGCAGGCGGCTTTTGTGCGTCGTAAATTCGCCTGGTGCCGAGGGACCTTACTATCCTAACCGCGCGAAAGCGGCTCGGGCCGTCCGATGGTAGGGCAAGTCTTTATTTTTCGAACGAGCCGAACGAATGAGCCGCCAACGGAACAGCTGTCCCGCATGCGCGAGCGGCGCCGACGAACTCCTAGGCCATGTGGGCGGAAATGTCGTGCAACCGCGGCCGAGTCGGGATGGCGCACGAGCCGCGCTCATTGGGTCGCTCGGATCGACAGCTTGAAGTCTCCGAAGCGGCCGTCAAAGTGTGTGGCGATGATGCGGTAGACGCCGTCGGCTGGCGGGGCAAAGATCAGTCGCGCGTTCAGCTTGCCGCCGCTGTCGTCGTCGAATGCCAACTCATGGCCAAGCGGGTTCTCGATGCGCAAGTATGGATCGAATTGGGTGCTGGTCAGGTCGATTTGGTATTTGACACCGGCCTTCATTTTGACCTCAAAAACCTTGGCGCGAGACTTCGTCGGCTTGCCCTGTACTACGTCGATAGGGTCGGTGGGGACAAGCACGCCGCCGAGTTGTAGCCCGAGTGGTCCGATCTCGTAGATTTTTCGCGGCAGTCCTTCGGCGACGGTGATTTCATAAGCGCCGGTTTTGTAGTCGTACGTCGTCGCCACCAAGCGGTAGATGCCGTCTTGTTTGGGAGTGAAGTACAACGTCGAGTGGCCGTTGCCGCCGAGGTCCTCGTTTTTCAGCGGTACCAAGGCCATGTTCTCCAACCGCAGGTACGGATCGAAGTCTCGGCTTTTCATGTCGATCACGTAAGCCTTGTCTTTCTTTAGTAAGAGGTTAAAAGTCTGCGCTGCGGATTGCATGACGGGATCGCGTGGATCGTGCGGCGAGAGGTTGCCGGTGAACTTCCAGCCTTTGCTATCGATCGGCTGCGCCGTTTCCTCGCGAATGCGCAGAGTAAACGGTCCCACGGAAGCGTTTTGGTAGACGGTGGCGGTGATTTGATAGTCGTCGTCCTTGGGGGGACTGACGACCACCAGAGCATTCAGAAGGCCGCCGGAATCATCGTCCTCCGCGACAACGCGGCCCGCAGAGTCGCGGACGATCAGCCAGGGGTCGATTTGCTTGGGATCGCCGCGCATTTCGATGACGTAGTGCTTACCGGCCTTGACCTTGTGCGTGAAGCGCTTGGCTGGCTGAAGGCGCAAGCGATCCGGCGGATCGTCGCGAGTGAGTTGGCTGGAATAGATGATTTGCGTGAAGTCGATGATGGCAAGGTTGGGCGGGGTCAAAACGGTCTTTCCGGTGCCGTTGACATAGCTGGCCTGATAAACAATCGCCAGCTTTTCCTGCCCGTTGCCGGCGAGGTTGAAGGTGCCGCGGCCGCGTCCCTCACCAATCTTCAGCGGAAGGCGTTTGGCTTGATCGAGTGGACGAACGCGGCCTTCCTTGTCGGGCGGCGGCAAAGTCTTGGCGTCGGCGGGGCGATAATGGATCGCCAAATCCTTGATCTTGCCCAACGGATCGAGCAAAGTAGATTCGACATGCACTTCCGCCATTCCCTTGGCGACCTTGAGCGTGTCAAACAGCACCACGCCGACTGTACCTTGCATGATCTCCTCAAGCGGCTGCACGGGTACGGCAAAGCCGATACGGGCTTTTTGGATTTTGGAGACCGCGATGCCCACCAAAGTGCCTTTCTCGTCGACGACGGGACCGCCGCTGTTGCCGGGATTGATCTCGGCGTCGATCTGCACTAGTTTGACCTGTCCCTTGTCGTCTTGCCGCAAGCTCGAAACCGTGCCTTTGGTGATGGTGATCGCGGGGTTGTTTTTGCCGAGCGCTAAGCCTTCGCCGAAGGGAAAGCCGAAGGCATAGACCGTCATGGTTTCAACGACCTCGATGCTGTTGTCGATCGGAATCGGCTTGGGCAAGTTCTTGACACCGGTCACCTTGATAATGGCCAAGTCGCGGGCCGGATCGCTGGCGATGATGGTGGCGTCCACGGTGATCTCTTGGGGCAAACCGCTGTGGAAAACGACTTGGGGCGGCCGGGCGTGGACTTCGCCGGGCAAGGGACTGACGACGTGGTGATTCGTCGCGATCAGGGCTGTTTCACCGTCGACGTGGATGACGAAGCCTGAGCCGGTCGTGGAGATCGGTTTGCCGAGCGGCACCATAAACTGCACTTTGATGTAGACGGAGGCAGCTTTGAGTTCTTTGAGCGTCTTTGCGGGAATGCCGCCGGCGACGACAGTCGCCGCAGAGCACACGACAATTCCCAGGGTTGCCACCAGGCGAACAATGCGGGACATGATGATCTCCAGATCAAGCCGACGAAGCGTCCCTAATACAATTACTGAAATCACGAGCCGCGGCGCGGGCGAGCGAACGGCACTCGTTGGCGCCAGCCTTAAACGTACCTCTCCGTGGATGTAAGGCAGTCCGTGGACAAACG
>JANWVS010000187.1 GCA_025056835.1 Gemmataceae bacterium
AGTTTTTGCACGTCGCTGTCGACCAAGCGCGGGTTGAAGATGCCTCCCATCCCCAAAAAGGACCGACTGGAGTCAATTTGGGTATTCAACCGGGCGGCCGTGGCTAATTCATGATTGCCCTGGAAGGCGATTTTGCGAACATGGAGCTTCGGCCCTTCAGTGATGTTAAAGACGACGCGCTGGTCAGTGGCCTTGTCTCCTTCTTCGAGCACAACATTCGCGAAATAGTAGCCCTTCTCTTTTAGCGCGTCCTGAATTTTGAAGCACGCCGTCTTGGCCGTTACCGGGTCGAGCGACATGCCTTTGCGTAGGCCGGTGATGTTTTCCAGGTCCTTATCGCTGAGGTGCTTGGCATGTTTGTAGACAACTTCCTGGATCAAATTGGGATATTCCTGAACGAGAAAGACCACGCGAATGCGGCCGTCGCCCAGGACTTCCTCGCGAACGCCGACGTTTTTGAACAAGCGTGTGCTGCCGATGGCGGCGACGTCTTGCTGAAGTTGGGCCCGGGAGTATTCCCGTCCCGGCACGGTGCCGAGTCCGCGGAGGATTCGTTCGGTAGCGATGCGACGGTTGCCTTCGACCGTTACTTCGGCGACGATTTCCGTTGCAGGACTCTGGGCTTCGCTCCAGCCTACCATCCAAACGCCAACAGCGAACAGGCCGGCGACGATCAGGGCCTTGGTCCAGACCGGCATTCGTAGGGCATGATAGGCTCCGACCGTCCCTGGCATGGGAGTCCTCGGCAAATAGAGTCCGTTGGGCGCGGTGTATTCGGGGTAGGGCTGATAATCGAAAGGGCCGGGCTTGTCAAGCGGATTTGCTATCGTCTTGGCAACTGCGCAGCCACGCGAGGGCTTCCTCGTCTTCGACAGGGCTGAAATCTTCGTAGAATTGCCCAACGGCCCAGAATTGCGCCGGCGTTGCCAGACAGACGCCATCGTCGCACCAGCGCAGAATTTCCTGCCAACGATCCGGCGCGGCGACCGGGACAGCGACTAACAATTCCCGCGGCCCTTGTCCCCGGGCCGTTTGCAAGGCGGCGATCATGGTCGCTCCGGTGGCGATGCCGTCGTCGGTGACGATGACACTGCGGTCGGCGAGGTCGGCTCGTGGGCGGACGGCGCGGAACAGTTTTTGCCGCCGGGCGATTTCGTGCAGTTGCAGGCGCCGTTCCTTCTCGATGTAAGCATCGCTGACCGCGAGTTCTTCACGAACGTGGGGGTTGAGGTAAACGTGGCCATCTTCGCAAACGGCACCTAGGGCGTATTCCGGTTGATGCGGAGCGCGAAGCTTCCGCGACAACACGACGTCTAATTCGGCCCCCAATTCGTGGGCCAAAATGGCGCCCGTGACCACGCCGCCGCGCGGAATGGCCAGCACCACGGGGCGATGCAGCGGGCGCCGCTTCAACACGGCCGCCAGTTGCAAGGCGGCATCTCTTCGATCGCGAAACATGGGCGTCAGTCCTCGGCGCTGAAGTCGCGGTTGAACGCGTCTTGGACCACTTGGTTTTCTTTGCTTTCATGCCGGCGCAAACGGTGCAGCCAGTCACGTGCCGATTCAGCCAGGGCCTCCTCCCACTTCTTTGCCAGGCGCGCCTTGGCAAGTAAGTCGTCGAGGGCCATGCGAAGCTGGCGATGCTCTTGTTGTAGTTCTACTACATCGTGTTCCAGATGAGGCGCGCGGCGACGCACTTCGGTGAGGTACCCATGGTGTTCTTCGCCGTGGAAGTGATCGCACACGTGGGTGTACGTTGCCGCCAAACTCGAGCGCAGCGCTTCCAGGTTGGCCGCACCGGGGCGAACGGCCTCCTCAAGTGCCTGTAAATCGTTCGCGAGCCGGCGATGGGCCGTCAATAAAGCTTCACGAATGTTTTGCCTTTCTCTCGGTAGTGGTTGAAAACTGGCCACTTGCGAGTTGGCTGTCGTGGATGGATGCGGTTCTGATTTCATAACATAGCTCCCCTTAACCTCGGGCACGGGAGAAGAATTGCACACAGCATACCGAAATGGGGCATCTATTTTGAGGAATTTCCCGGCACGGACTTTGCACATCCTTGATGTCATCCCACCATCCACGGGAGGACTAACCATGCGTACGCCACGCGACATCGAGTTTTGGCACAGCAAACTATTGGCCTTGCGGTCCCGTATCGAAGCCGACTTGGCCCAGGTGCGCGACGAGGCGTTTCGCAGCACAGGCGGCGAACGTGCTGGCGGTATTTCCAACACGCCGATTCACCCCGCCGACTTGGCCGGCCAGGAATATGACGAGGCCGTCTCCATTGGCTTGGTCGAAAACGAAAGCTTGCTGCGCCGGGAAATCGAAGATGCGCTCGACCGTTTGCGTGCAGGAAGTTTCGGTTTCTGTGAAGAATGCGGCAGGGCCATTCCCAAAGGGCGGCTTAACGTCGTGCCGTACACACGCTACTGCGTAACCTGTGCCGAAGGTGCTGAAAAATCACGCTTTTAGTCCACGCCGGCGGGGCGGAACCGCCACACGTGCTGAGCGGTTCCGCTACAGCACAGCGCGCTCAACGTCCTCGTAGCACCTCGATCAACCCGACGACGAATAGACCCACGCTGATGACGGCGTTGACTTGAAAAAACGCATGGTTCACCCGCGTCAAGTCGCTCGGCTTCACCACGGCGTGTTCGTAAACGAGCAAGACCGCCACGACGGCCACCGCCGCCAGATACACGTTTCCCAACAACGGATCGGCCACCACGTACAAGGCCGCGAGTAATACCACCATCACGAAGTGACATGCCATCGCGACCCGCAACGCTGGACCGACGCCCAGCCGCGCCGGTAGGCTTCGCAAACCGGCCTGGCGATCAAAGGCGGCGTCTTGACAAGCGTAGATGATGTCGAACCCCGCGACCCAAAACAGAACCACCAGCCCCAGCGTCAGCGGAATCACCAGGTCGGTCAGACCCAGAATCGCGATCCACGCGGCCAGCGGGGCCAACAGCAGCGACGCGCCCAGCCAGAAATGGGCCAACACCGTGAAGCGCTTTGTAAAAGAATAGCTGCCGAGAAAGAGCAAAACCGGCACGCTCAGCAAGCTCGGCCAGGGATTGGGCGGAGTCGCCCAGAGAAAAACGAGCGTTGTCAGCAAGAATGCCGCCGCGCAGCAACCGGTAAACAGCCATACCGTGCCGGCACTCAACAGCCCCGCGGGCAGATGACGCTGCGCTGTCCGGGGATTGGCAGCGTCGAACCGCCGGTCGACTAAACGGTTAAACGCCATCGCCGCGCTGCGGGCAAACACCATGCACAGCAGGATGCCGACGAACTCGATCCAGAAACTCGTTGCGCTGCCGGCATCGACCGCAGCAACGTCAACCTCCTCTCGACCACTGCTGAAGGTCCCCTTCTTCTGCCACGCCAGCAGGGCGCTGAGCAACGCAAATGGCAAGGCGAACAGCGTGTGACTGAAGCGGATCAATTCGAGCAGCAGCCGCAGCCGTGTGAGAATCATCACGGTTTCCACCGTCGACAGACCACCCGGGGGCCGACGTTTTCCCGTTTTCGCGTAGCCAAAAGCTGGTTTCCCGTTCCCCGGGGCTCATCGGTCTAGGGTCAAAATAGGCATTTCGTCTGAGTGGACTAGGTCGGTTTGCTCGCGACCCGCTGGGTCCGGTCTGGCGTTATTCATTCGTCGCCGCGCGATTCACAGGTTGTCGGGTCGATACATAGAATGCCGAAATGAATCTCCGTGCCGTGGCCTTGTCGCTGACGTTGGCCGCCTGCGGTTGCGGGAGGTCGACGCCGCCGGCCATTTTCCTGGGACAAGTGACGCTTTCGGCGCCGCGTGGAGCCGCTCTGGGGAATTCCGCGGAGCGAGGCGTCGAACTGGCGTTGAAAGACCTGGGGCCGGCCTTAAGCGATTCTCTGGGCCGCCGCGCCCTCGTCGTGCGGCAGTTAGAAGTGCATGACCTGGATAGCCTTGAAGGCAGCGCCGCACGCCTAGCCAGCGTCAACCGGGTGGCCGCGCTCCTCGGCGGCGACACTTTAGAACAAGCCTTGCGACTAGAAAAAGCACGCGTGCCGGTGCTGGCCCCGATTGGTGAACGACCGGCGGCACCGAGCGACCTGCTTTTCACGACCGGGTTGGCCTCAGCCACGCAAGCTCGTGTCCTGGCCGAGTTTTTGGCGGAAAAAGCACCGAAAGCCGGCGTGCTCGTGGTCGACTCGCGGCGCGGCGACGCCGAGGCGCTGGCCGCGGCCTTCCGCACGGCTTGGAGCACTGCTTGGACGCAGCGCCACCATCAGCTTCCCGCGCCGGAATGGAAGTTGATCAATGTACCAAGCGATGGCGACATCCTTGAGAAGTGGGCAACGAACCTCGTCAACGGAGTCCCCGCGGCGGTGGTCTTTGCCGGGGCCACGTCCGAGTTGGAGCGAGTCGGCGCTGCCTGGGGCGAGCGAGCGCCGCTGCTGGCACTTCTCAACCTCGAACAGGAATGGCCCCGGCTCCGACCTGGACCCGCCGTCCATTTTGCGACCTTGGCCGCGGTGGGCGACTCCGAAACACAACTCGAAACCTTCGTCGCCAAGTACCGCGACGCCTACCACAGCTTGCCGGACTTGGCAGCGATCCTGGCCTACGACAACCTTCGCTTGGCGGCTGAGGCGCTCAGTAAGGCCTCGAGCGACTTCCCCGGGAAATTGCGCGAGGCCTTGCGGCAGATCAAGGAATTTCCCGGCCTAACCGGGCCGCTATCCTTCACATCTCAGCAGCACTTGCAGCGCCCGGTGTTCGTGGCCCGTCTCGACGCCGGCCGCGGGTTGCCGGTGGTTGTCCGGCGGTACGACCCTTGATCCACTGGCCGCGGCGCGTTAACATGAGGAATCATGCCGCACCAAATACCACCATCGCCGCCCGATTTACTCAGCGGCGACGACCCGGTCCAACGGGTACATTTTCGTCTGTGGCAGATCAGCATGTCAGCACTGACCTTGTTGGTCACGATCTGGTGCTTTACGATCAGTCCGATTCTCGGAATCGTCGTATCGTTCCTAGCCAAGCACGTGCTCGTGGCCATCTTGGCGACCGGCTTGACGCCGCTACAAACCAAGCAACCGTAATCTCTGTCAGAAGCGAGTCGGCGGTCCCTTGCCGTCGCCGGGCCCTTTCTTGCCGGGGAAGCCTCCCGGCCCCTTCTTGCCGCCCAGGCCGCCCGGGCCGCCAAAGCCTCCGCCACCAAAGCCGCGTTCGCGCAACTCGGTCCAGCGCTTCTGCTGTTCGGGCGTGAGGATCTTGGCTAACTCGGCGTCGATCGTTTTTTGCAAGTCGGCCACCTT
>JANWVS010000188.1 GCA_025056835.1 Gemmataceae bacterium
GACCGTGCCGGCGATCGGTCTTGCCGCCGACGCGCAGGCGAACCGAGGCTCCGCAGCCCGCCGCCGCCGCTTGCCGCACCGCCTCGGGATCCCACAGGCAGATGAACGACGGCCCCAAGCCGGGTTGGTTCAAGGCGTGGGCCAGGGTGGTGCCGTCGCCGGGTGAACCGCCGCCGACATTGTCTCCCATGTCGAGCAAGCAGATCGGCCCCTCCAGGTTTTCGGTCTGCCGCACCGCCTCCTCGACGCTGATCAATCGGCCGACGAACTCCCCGCGAGCTTCCCACCAGGCCTGGGCCAGCTCATCGGCCAGACGTTGCGCTTGCGGGCGGTCGTTGTCAGTAACCACGATCACGGCGGACCCCATCTCGACGACGTCGGCGTACGGGAAGCCGAGCAAGAGACTATTGCTCAGCACGCCGGGCCGGGACAGCATGGCGTCGGCGCGCTCATACATCGTCCGACAAGGAGGTGCGGACGTGAGTTGCCGTTCGATGTTGACAGCCAGGGGCGGAAAGGCGCCGGCCATGGTCGGTCGGACTTCGCCGCGCAGGGTTCGCGCCATGAGCATGGCCGCTTCCCTGCCGCGTTGGCGTTGGTCGAGGTGCGGGTTCGTGCGGTAGCTGATCAAGGCATCACACGCCTGGACCATCAGCGGCGACAGGTTGGCATGGAGATCGAGCGTGCCAATAATGGGGAAGCGCGGTCCCCATCGTTCCCGGAGCCGGCTGAGCCAGTAGCCGTCGGCATCGGCATGGTTTTCCGCGACCATGGCGCCGTGGGGGGCGACGAGGAGACCGTCGAGCTGCGGGGCGTGATCCAGGGCGATTTCCAATCGGCCGACCAGGTCGTCAAAGGCTTCAGCCTGTACGGGGCCGTGGGGCAAGGCTCGCGCAGCAAAAACCGGTACCGCTTCGATCCCCGCCTCGTCCAGACCTTGAAAAAAACCGCCGATCTCGTGATGTGCCTCGCGGAGCTTGCGGCGCATCGGTTCTCCCTCCACGAGTAAGTCCTGCGCGAAGTGGTCCACCGTGGTGGGATCGTCGATAAACGTGTTCGATTCGTGCATCAATGCCACGATGCCGACGCGCATGATGGTTTCTCTTAGTGAAGGGGACCGTGTTCCCTCGGCCGCGCCGGGCGTACAACGGAATAGATTCCGTTGTACAAGGAGCTTTGGCATGAATCCACCTCTCGCTGCCATCGCCGGGCTGACGTTGGCTATGTTGCGCCAATCGCTGTACAGCGCAGTGGTCTGCGACGCCCTCGACGCCGAAGGGTTTCCGCGGCAGTCGCCGCGCGTGCCGCTGCGGCCCCTGACGACGACCGGCGTGCTGATCGGCCGCTGCAAGACGACGCTTTGGGCGGACATGGCCCATGCCGATCCGCGGCCTTATGAGCTGGAACTGGCTGCTGTCGATAGTTGTCGGCCCGACGAGGTGATCATCGCTGCCGCCGGCGGGTCGATGCGGTCCGGCATTTGGGGCGAATTGTTGACCACCGCGGCCAGCAACGGCGGTTGCGCGGGAGTCATTATCGACGGCGCAGTCCGCGACGTGCGCCGCCTGCGGCAAATGAACTTCCCCGTTTTTGCTCGCGGGACGTGTGTGTACGACAGCAAGGACCGCCAGCGCGTCATCGACCTCGACGTGGCGGTGGAGATCGACGGCGTCCGCTTTGCCCCGGGCGATTTGGTGGTCGCGGACGAGGACGGCGTCGTGGTCGTGCCGCGCGCAGTCGAAGAAGCCGTGGTTCGCCGAGCTTGGGAGAAAGTCCATGCCGAAAACCAGGTTCGCGGCGCCATTGCCGCGGGGATGAAGGCGACCGAAGCCTTTCGCACGTATGGGGTGTTGTAAGCCTGCCGACGCCGTGTAGCATGGACTATATGAAAACCGAAACCGTCACCGTCACCTGTGCCAAGTGCAAGGCCATCGTGCAGGTACCTGTCGGCGGCAAGCGGCTGTGCGGCTGCGGTGCCTGGTTGGCCGGCGAAGCCCCCCGGGCCGTCGAACCGGAGCCGATGGTCGTGCGCCCAGCCGATTTGAAGGCTTGGCCTAAGATCGAGGGCGATCTCAGCGCCATCGAACGGCTCAACGACGGATATCGCCGCATCCAACGCGAACTGGCCAAAGCCATCGTCGGCCAGGCCCGCGTCATCGAAGAATTGCTGGTGGCGATCTTCTCGCGGGGGCACTGCTTGCTCGTCGGCGTGCCCGGCCTGGCCAAGACGCTCATGATCCGCACGCTCGCCGACTGCCTCAACCTGAGCTTCAGCCGCATCCAGTTCACCCCCGATCTAATGCCCTCCGACATCACCGGCACCGAAGTGTTGCAAGAGGACAAGATGACCGGGCAACGCGTCTTCAAGTTCCTCCATGGGCCGATCTTCTCGAACATCATTCTCGCCGACGAAATCAACCGCACTCCGCCCAAGACCCAGGCCGCCCTGTTGGAGGCGATGCAGGAACGGCAAGTCACCGTCGGCGGCACCAAGCACAAGCTCCCCGAACCGTTCTTCGTGCTGGCCACGCAGAACCCCATCGAGCAGGAAGGCACCTATCCGCTGCCCGAGGCCCAGCAAGACCGCTTTATGTTCAATGTGCTCGTCGATTACCCCGAGGAAGAGGAAGAATTCAAAATCGTCGAGATGACGACGACGCTCCAGGCGCCGAAGATCGAGCGGGTGTTGTCGGCCAACGACATCCTTGAGATGCAAGACATCGTCCGCAAAGTGCCCGTCGCGCCGTACGTCATTCGCTATGCGATGAAGTTCAGCCGCCTGACGCGCAAGGACAAAGACAAAGGCGATATTCCCCAGTTCATCCGCGACTACGTGACATGGGGCGCTGGGCCGCGGGCGACGCAAAACCTGGTGCTCGGCGCCAAGGCCCGGGCCGTGCTGCATGGCCGCTACTACGTCTCGTGCGAAGACATCCGGGCCGTGGCTATTCCCGTGTTGCGCCATCGCATCATCACCAACTTCAATGCCGAGGCGGAAGGCATCAAACCGGAAGACATCATCAAGCGACTGATCGAGATCATCCCGCGCGATCCGAACGAAGAAGCGCTGGCCCAGGGCAAGGCCCCAGCGACTATCTCGGGGTAGTGAGGGGCGGGGGCGGTGCCGCCCGCAGCGCTGCGAAGACGGCATGAACTTTCTGGCCATCGAAACATCGTGTGACGAAACGTCGGTCGCCATTTTCACCGAGGCCCTGGAGGTCCGCGCCCATCTCGTCGCATCGCAGACCGATCTGCACGCCCGCTTTCGCGGCGTCGTGCCGGAAGTGGCGGCCCGTGCCCATCTGCAGCGGCTCTTGCCCTTGATTGATGAGGCCCTTCGGACCGCCGGCCTGCGGGTGAACGACATCGGCTGCGTGGCGGTACTCAATACGCCGGGCCTCGTGGGGGCCTTGCTCGTCGGGGTCAGCGCCGCCAAGATGTTGGCCGTGGCGCTCGAGGTGCCTTTGGTCGCCGCCAATCACCTCGAGGCGCACATCTACGCGTGCCGGCTGGCCGCGGGCCGCGACATTTTCCCGTGCGTCGGCCTGGTGGTCAGCGGCGGACACACCAGTTTGTTTCGCTGCCGGTCCGCTTTGGATTTCGAACTGTTAGGCGGCACCATCGACGACGCCGCCGGCGAAGCTTTTGACAAGGTAGCGGCCCTTCTGGGGCTTGGCTTTCCCGGCGGGCCGGCGGTGGAGCGCGAAGCCCGCGGCGGCGACCCCACGGCCCATGCTTTCCCCCGTGCGTTCTGGCACGACGACCGACTCTCGTTCAGCTTCAGCGGATTGAAGACGGCTGTCTTGTATGCCCTGCACGGCAAAAACGTGGCTGAAGGACCCCCGCCCCCGCCCGGCAAGGCCCGCGCCGACCTGGCGGCCAGCTTCCAGCAAGCCGTGATCGACGTCCTGGTCGCCAAGTGTCGGCAAGCCCTGCGCCGTACCGGCTTGGAACGTCTCGCGGTCGGCGGCGGCGTGGCGGCCAACCAAACCCTCCGTGTGCAGTTGGAGAAGATGGCTCGCGAGTGCAGCGCGGAACTGTTCATCCCCCCGCTGACGTTGTGTACCGACAACGCAGCCATGGCGGCGATCGCCGTGGAAAAGTGGCGTCGCGGCGATTTCGCCCCGCTTGATCTCGATGCCGAACCGACTTACCTCCCCCGCCGCCCTTGATCGGAAGCGCCGGCCGGGGCCTGGGTGACGATGCTACTTCTTTTTCGGCTCCGCCATGTCCCAAATACGCACTGTCTGATCGGCGCCGATCGAGGCCAGCCGCGTAGAACCATCGAACAGTGCCACCCCTTCCACCCAGGCATTGTGGCCATCGAGACTTTTCACCACCGCTCCGGCTGCGTGGTTCCACAGCTTCACCGTGCGGTCCTTGCTGGCCGAGGCCAGCACCACTCCCCCGGGATGAAACGCCAAGGCCGTCACAGGGGCAGTGTGGCCCGTCAGCGTTCGAAGCACCTTACCGTCGCCGAGATTGATGACATGGATGGCGCCGTTGGCGTCCCCGACGTAGAGCGTTTTGCCGTCCGGGCCAAAGGCCAGTGCTCGCGCTGCCACCGGAGCAGGTGCCGGCGTGGGCGGAGGTGTGGGCTTGGCCGGCAGGTCGGCGATTTTCTTGGCCCCGGCCACGTCCCAAAGCTTGACGTTGCCCAGCAGATCACCCGACGCCAACTGCTTGCCGTCGCTGCTGAAGGCCAGGCAGTTGATCCATTCACCATGGTCCTTGAGGGCGGCGCCCGCCTTGCCGCTGGCCGCATCCCACAGCTGCACCGTCATGTCTTCGCCGGCGCTGGCCACGACTTTGCCGTCGGGCGACATGGCTAAGGCTCGCGGCATTCCCGCCAGTGTTGCCGACTGCACCAGCTTGGCGTCGCCTTTCCAGAACAGAATGCGCTCCGGCATCCGCCAGAAACGCAAACGCTCCGGCATCGACCAGAAATTGAGCTTTTGATCGGCGCCTGCCGTGGCCAGGATCGGTCCGCCGTTCCAGGCCATCGCCAAGACCGGTCCTTGATGCCCTTTGAGCAACTGTGGTTTTGGCGGATCCTTGCGCGTCGGGTCGAGGGCGTCGCGCTTCCAGAGCGCCAAATCGCCGCTTTCGCTGCCGGCGACGATCAGGTCATTGTTGGCGGTGATGGCAAACCCCGGACCCGACAGCTCCGCGAGCGTCAGTTCCAGCTTCGCCCCTGCCGGATTCACCGGCGGCAACGCCGGGGGCGTCCCCTTTCCCGCCGGCGCTTGCCCCGCCGCCAAACGAACGCACAAAACGCTCGCCAGCAATCCGAGACTCAACCGCTTCATC
>JANWVS010000189.1 GCA_025056835.1 Gemmataceae bacterium
ATGAAGCGTCTCGTGATCCATCTCAGTGTAATCTCGATCGCCGGATTACTGGCAACCGGCCTGACCGGTTGCGGCAGAGAGGAAAAGAAAAAGTTCAAGGAGGTCCTTCCCCCCACCCCATCCGGCGGCAGCAGCAGCGGCACCGATGTGGCGAAGGTCAAAATCAAGCCAGGGACCGGCGTTATCCACGGCAAGGTAACTTATGACGGCACCCCGCCGACACCGGATCCGTCGTTTCCCGCCAAGCTCAAGAACCATGCCGACAGCGCTTGCTGTGACGCCGCCGACGCCAAACCTTGGGAAAAGACCGAACAAACCTGGCTAGTGGGCCCGAACAAGGAGGTGCGCAACGTGCTCATCTATTTGAATCCGCCGGAGGGAGCCGAATTCGAGGCCCCGCCGGCCACGACCGACGCCGTGCTCGACCAACCCCACTGCGTATACATACCCCATGTGCTCGCCCTGACGCCAGGACAGAAGTTGGTGGTCAAGAATAGTGCCACCGTCAATCACAACACCAAACTCAAGGGGGATCCGCGCATCAACGAAGATTTCGGGGCTACGATCGCGCCGGGCGGTTCGAAAACGGTGACACTCAAACCGCAGCGTCGCCCCTTGACCGCCTCGTGTGACTTTCACGGTTGGATGCAGGCCTACATTTGGGTGATGCCGCACCCGTACGTTGCCGTCACCGGCGAGGACGGTACCTATAAGATCGAAAATGTGCCTGAAGGGGAATTATCGTTGGTTGCCTGGCATGAAGGGGCGGGCGACGGCGGTTTCTTTTACGGTGGTGAGGCGGGCACCAAGATCACCTTAGCTGCCGGTGAGAAGAGACAGATCGACCTGAAGGTTAAGGCCAAGTGACTCCGACGCCGAATGGGGCCGACGCGGCAAACTTCGGTCCCATCGTCATTTTTGGGGGCAGCGGCCAACTGGGCGGGGAACTTCGCAGGCTCTTGCCCCACGCGCTCGCGCCGAGCCGCTGCCAAGCCGATCTGACCCGGCCGGAGACGGTCGCTGCTTTCTTAAGTTCGGTACGCCCTGCGGTGGTGTGCAACGCCGCTGCGTACAACGCCGTTGACCGCGCTGAAACCGAACCAGAGCTGGCCTACGCTGTCAACGCCGTTGGCGTCCGCGAGCTAGCGCTATGGTGTCGCCGGCTGGACGCTTTGCTCGTTCATTTCAGCACAAACTACATTTTCGGGTGCGATGTCGAGCGCACCATTCCTTACCGCGAAACCGACCCGCCAGGGCCGCTGAACGTTTACGGCAGCAGCAAACTCGCTGGCGAAGAGGCGGTGCGGACATTGTGCCCTCGGCACCTCGTTGTCCGTACCTGCGGCCTTTTCCGCAGCCCTCCCTTTCGGACGGCGGCGCCCGTCAATTTCGGGGAACGCCTGGTCGCGGCTGCACGGCGCGGTGAACCGCTGCGGGTGGTCCACGATCAGATCTGCACGCCGACTTTGGTTGCTGACCTGGCGCAAGCCACCATCGCCCTGGTCGCTGCGGGTGCCCTCGGCTTGTGGCACTATACCAGCATCGGCGCCTGCTCCTGGTACGAGTTTGCTCGCGCCGTCTTGGCGGAAGCCGGCATTCCGAGCCGCGTCGAACCGATCACGACCGAGACGCTGGCGGCCCCCGCGCGTCGGCCTCGGTACAGCGTCCTGGATTGCTCGGCTTACGATCGCCTCGGATTGGTACCACGGCGGTCTTGGCGCGAGGCGCTGGCCTGGTGCTGGCGCGGCAACCGGGACGTCAGCTCAGACCGAACTTCTTGAGGCGGCTGACCAAGGTACTCCGGGCAACGCCCAACACGCGAGCGGCCTCCGCCTTGTTGCCGGAGGCAGCTGCCAAAACGCGGACCAACTCGTCGCGCTCTTGGCGTTCGCGTTCGCTGCGCAACGAAGCATACCGCCGCGCAAGGCCCAACGGCGCGTCGACGTGGTTGCCCGCCAACGAAACCGTGTCGGCGGCCTGAACCACCACATCTCTCGGTCGGGAAACATGGTCCGCGAACAACTCCGGCGGCAGCTCGTGCAGCGTGATGGTGCGCCCTTCGCAGACGACCACGGCGCGCTCAATCACGTTTTCCAGCTGCCGAATGTTGCCGGGCCATGAATACGACTTAAACAAGGCAAGCACCTCGTCGTCTATCTCCACGACCGGTTTGCGACAACGCTGGGCCGATAGCCGGACAAAATGCGTGGCGAGTTCCGCGATATCGTCAGTTCGTTCCCGCAAAGGGGGCACGCGGATGGGGAAGACGTTGAGGCGGTAAAAGAGGTCTTCGCGGAAGCGTCCCTGGCGAATCAGCGCTTCCAGGTCTTGGTGCGTAGCGGCCAAAATGCGCACATCGACCACGACTGGTTCCGCAGCCCCTACGCGCTCGATCGTCCGCTCTTGCAACACGCGCAACAGCTTGGTCTGCACTTCGAGGGAAATGTCGCCGATTTCGTCGAGGAACAGTGTCCCGCCGTTGGCAAGTTCGAAGCGCCCCACTTTGTCGCGATGCGCCCCGGTGAAGGCGCCTTTGACATGGCCGAACAACTCGCTCTCCAGCAAACTCGGCGACAAGGCAGCGCAATGGACCTTGACGTACGGCTTGGCGGCGCGGCTGCTGAGTTCATGGACCGCGCGAGCCAGCAACTCCTTGCCCGTACCGCTTTCGCCGCGCAGTAGCACCACGGCATCCGTGGCCGCCACCTTGCGAACCAACGCCAAAAGCTGCTGCATTTCGGCGCTGCTGCCGACGATGCCCGCCGGTGGTGCGATCGATTTGTCGGACGGGGCGGAGGCCAGGGGGGGCGTCAGACCGACGGCGGCGCTGGGCACCTCCTGTCGGCGCAATTGACTTTGCAGCGAGAGGATGCGGCGCTGCTGTTCGCCGATCTTTTGCACTTTCGCCTGGAGTTCGCGATTGAGCTGCTCGATGGTTCGATGGCCCGCGGCGCTGTCGAGCGCCAGTGCTGTGATTTGTGCGAAGGCCGCCAGCAACTGCATCTCTTCGGTGCGATACGGCGTCGCTTTGGGTCCCAGGATCAGAATGGCGAGAAGGCGGTCTTCCTGAAGGACGGGTTGCGCGATGGCTCCGCCCAAGAACTGAAGTTGCCGGTGCGCTGCGGTGGCGGTCCAGCCCAGGGATGCGGTCACGAATGGTTTGCCGGTGTGCAGCGCGTCGATCAGAGGAAAGCCTGGTGCCAGATCGGCCAACGGCGGCGGCTGGCCGATGGCGCCGGCCAACCGGTAGACTCCCGAGTCTTCGTCGCGCAGGTAAACTGCTCCACGCTCGACGCCCAATAAGTCGCTGGTCGCTTGCAGCAGTTTTTGGGCCAGTGCCGGGGGATCGACGAGTTGTTCCACCGCCTCGCTAAGTCGTTGCAACGTGCGATCCAACTGCGTCTTGTTGCGGGACAGCCGCCGATCCAGCGCCCGGGTCAACCGCGAGCGGAACACGTCCACGACCAACATCAGCAACAAGGCGGTGGTGCTGACCGTCAACACCTCGGCGATGCTCGTTCCCGTCAGCACGCGACTGAAGATTACGGCACCGACGAAGTAATAAACCACCACTGCAAGGAAGCTGACCAGGAAGTATCCCACGCTGGAACTGATGATCTTGTCCAGCTCCATCAAGCGATAGCGCGTAATCGCCACGGCGAAGGCCACGGTAAAGCAAACCGAGACTGCGAACATCGGCCAAGTGGCGCCCCCCGCACTAAACGCGTCGGGATCGAGCCAAGCGAGTAAGACGGAATACGAGATCGGCACCAGCGCCAAGACGGCCGCGAAGAAGATCCACTTCACCTGGTTCTTTTCGGTGGAATCCGACACCGTTCGCCAACTGTGCAAAAGGGCGGCAACGCTCAACAGGTACCAAACCGCTGCAACTCCAAAGTAAACGAAGATGGTCGTCAGTAGAGGACCGTAGTACGCGGCGGCAGAGGGATCTTGGTTCCGTTCAGCGGCGCGCAGGAGCAGGTACTCAGCGATCATCGCCGCAAGAAAGACCGCGGGCACACCGTACACGGCAGCTGCCGTAATCCACGGATGTCGTTGCTGAAATGGCTTGGGCCGCGGAAAACTCAAGTTGAAGTGGAGGTTCACCGCGGGCAGCATCACCGCGCATACCATGAAGACGAGAAGCATCCAGGGAATCGTCGCGATGTTGGTCCAGTGATACCCTCCCAAGTAGGCTCCCAGCGTCACCACGCACAATACATAAAACCGTGTCGCTGCCGGATCGTAGGGGCGTTTCCAAAAGACAAGGCCTCCTACCGCAAAAAGGCACGCCTTTAGAGCGAACCAGAGCAAAGAAGGTATCTGTTCGTCAAATGGGATATTTCCCAAAACGCACCAAGCGGTTGCGCAAGGTGTTCCGCCTTGTTGATCGCTGAGCCAAATCTTGATCAAATCATCTTCGCGCTCGCCGTTGACACGTTCCCGCTTAGCCCAACTGGGGTAAACATCCGCCAGAGCACCCTCAGTCGGCCTCAAACGGTTAATTTCCGCTGGCGCCTTTAAGACGTGAACCCATGTTTCGATTCGCGTCAGGGGGCCGATTCTTGCAATATACGCTCGATCAGGTATCTTTCCTTCGACATAGTGCAGTCGGCTCGTATCGCGAAGCTGCGTGCTGAAGGCCGTGCGTAAACCGAGGTCTGGAAGGATTTGCACCCATATCAGGATCGCCAACGCATAGGCCAGAATGACAAGTCCCGGGATGAGAAACAACAAACGGCGGACTAAAAGGCGGTTCATAGTGGCGATCTCGAGCGCCGAGATTTCGTCAGGCTTTGCTGACGCCTGAAACAAACCGGTTCTCGGCGCCGAACTAGCGCCGAATATTCGTCAATTATAGAACGCACGGCGTGATCGGCCAATCTTTACGGGAACTAACTCGTTTTCGTCAACGGTAAACGTAGCCGTTGTAAAGACATCGAACTTCGTCTTCGACTTTTCTGGCCTTGGCACGTGGATTGCGAACGGTTAACGTAGTTGCTTGTGTTGTTCGTCGGCAACGGAAAGAGGCAAGAGTGTGCTAGTCACAGAAAACTGGTTTACGGGAAGTACTCGTTTCCTTGCCGGAGAACCTGTCAGCTCCGGCTATGCCCAATTGACTAACTATACAGCCGAATACTTCGAATGGGGTGACGGTCCGCCCTTGGTGATCGTGCCTGGTATGGCCGGGGGGGTGGGATTAGTCGGCCGATTGGCGAAGTTGTTGGCCAATTCTTACCGGGTCGTCACTTATCAGCTTCGTGGCGAGGACAATTGGTTTGCGTTACGTC
>JANWVS010000018.1 GCA_025056835.1 Gemmataceae bacterium
TGCAGTTTGATCAACGAGCCGGACCTGTTGATCTGGGACGAACCGACCCATGGTCTGGACCCCGAAGGCCGCCGCAGCATGCTGGACCTGATCAAGACCTTGGCTCGGGAGAAAACGTTGATCGTCTCCAGCCACAACTTGAGCGACATCGACGAAGTTTGCAACCACGCCGCCGTGCTGAGCGACGGCCATCTGATTTATTTCGGCTCGCTCCAGGACCTCAAAGGTCGGATGCGGAAAAACCAATACGAACTCGAACTCGATGGCGATCAAAAGGCCATCACCAAGGCACTGAACGTCGTCAAGGCGATGACCGACTTCAAAGCGGTCAGCCTGCGGCAACGACGATTGGAGTTACGGCTCAACGACGACGCCAATATCGCCGCGGCCCTGGCCAACGTGCTGATGACGCTGGCAGACAACAAAGTGACCCTCGTCAGTGTTCGTAGCACCGGCCAAGCCACGGAACAAGCGTTTCTGGAGTTGGTGGAGAAGGAAGGGGCCCGGGGATTCGCCCGAGCTTGGCAGTGTAGCGAAGCGGCTTAGTCCCGACGGCAGACGGTGGCGCAGTCGTTGCGCGCCGTTTTGAGACGGACGCAAACATGGACACCCCCTCGCCTATGCCCGCGCTGAAGATCAATCGCTGGCTGCCCTACTGGGCCGTCTTCGGCGCCGACGCCCGTCAAACGGTCCAGAGCTGGATCTATCGCCTGTGGGTCCTCTTGTCGCTCGCAGCGGCGGCCGGCTTCCTGCTCTATCGCTTCGGGGCCAAGCAGCAGGCCGGTTTCGTGCAACCCGCCCCGGAGATGATCAGCGACTTGCTCACCTGGGTCGTGTGGGGCAGCGTCACACTGATCATCGTGCTCACCGCCGGCACAATCAGCGGCGAACGCGGCATCGTGGCCGATTCGGTCCTCAGTCGCGGTATCAGCCGTTACCAATACTTTCTCGGGAAATGGCACGCCCGCCTGGCGGTGATCCTGGGGACTTACCTGGTTCTGGTCGTCCTCGCGTTGGCGGGAGCCTTCGTCTTGCTCCACAGCGACATGTTGACGCTTGACGGCTGCGCCGTGGCCATTGCCGTCGTCGGTGCCCTTCTGGTGTTGGTGGTCACGTGCGGCGTGAGCGTCAGCGCGTTGTCAACCAACACCGTCGTCTCGATAACGCTGGTCTGGCTGCTGTTGTATGGGGCCGGGTTTCTCATGTCGCTGCTCCCCGCCAACTACCCGGCCCCTGACCGGGCGTTGCACAATCTTCCGCATGTGTTGCGCGGCGTCTACGACTTGCAGATGGTCGGCCGGCTGATCAGCGGCGCGCTGTCGCTTTCGCTCCTGATCGCCATCGTGGGCATGATCGGCTTTGCCCGCCGCGACGTCTAGGCACCCGCCCGGCGCCGCGGCTCGGTGCTGGTGGGAGGCGACCATCGGCGGCGATTCCGTAACGTATCTGACAAGCAAACGGATCGTTGTCCTGGTACGATGAGATGTTCCATGGCGAAGCCCTCAAAAGGCCGTGTCGCCGCCCTGCGCCGCCGAGCTGATCGACTGCGCCGCGGACTGGCCAAGCTTTATCCCGATGCACGTTGCGCCCTCAACTTCGACAATCCGCTGCAACTGCTCATCGCCACGATCCTCTCGGCCCAATGCACCGACACGCGGGTGAACCTGGTCACGCCGGCCCTGTTTGCGCGCTTTCCCGATGCCCGCGCGTTCGCGGAAGCCGACCGCAACGAGCTTGAAACGATGATCCAGTCGACCGGCTTCTTTCGCAATAAAGCCAAGAACATTCAAGAATGCTGCAAGATCCTGGTTCAACGACACGACGGCGAGGTTCCGGCGACGATGGAGGAACTAGTCCCGCTGCCCGGCGTCGGCCGCAAGACCGCTAACGTCGTCCTGGGAAATGCCTTCGGCGTTCCCGGCATTACGGTCGATACCCACGTCACGCGATTGTCGCGGCGCATGGGGCTGACACAACACGACGACCCAGAAAAGATCGAACGCGATCTCATGGAGCTTGTTCCCCGGCGCGAATGGACGATGTTCAGCCACCGGATGATTCTCCACGGCCGGCAAGTCTGTTCCGCGCGCAAGCCCAACTGCCTCGGCTGCGCTTTGGCCAAGGATTGTCCGAAAGTGGGAGTCGTCCCGTCGTGATCTCGCCTTCGGTCCTCGAGGTTGGTGCATGGATACCCTGCTCGATCGCTTTTGCCGCTACGTTCGTATCAACACCCAGGCCGATGAAACCGCCGCCTGCTATCCGAGCACATCCGGCCAACGCGAACTGGGCCGGCTGTTAGCCCAAGAACTGCTCGACCTCGGCTTGCGCGACGCCCACCAGGACGAGCACGGCATTGTCCTGGCGACGTTGCCGGCGACGGTTCGCCACGCGGCGCCGACCATGGCGTGGATCGCGCATCTCGATACTTCGCCGGAAACCTCGGGCGCTGGCGTCCGACCGATCGTCCATCGTGCTTATGCCGGCGGCGACATCATGCTGCCCGGAGCACCGGGTCGAGTGATTCGGGTTGATGCCAATCCGGAATTGAACGCCCTGATCGGCAAGACGCTCATTACCAGCGACGGCACCACGCTCTTGGGCGCCGACGACAAAGCCGGTATTGCGGTCATTATGGAAGCCGCGGCCTTGCTGGTGGCACATCCCGACCTTGCCCACGGCCCCATCCGCATTTGCTTTACGTGCGACGAGGAAATCGGCCGCGGTACGGATCACTTGGATTTGGACCAACTCGGGGCCACGGTCGCCTATACGCTCGACGGTGCCGGCGAAGGAGAAATCGACGTGGAGACATTTTCTGCCGACCTCGCGGTCGTCACCATCACCGGCGTCAACATCCACCCGAGCATAGCAAAAGGCGCCATGGTCAATGCGGTTCGCCTGGCGGGGCAATTTCTCGAACGCCTGCCTTGGTTGACCATGGCCCCGGAAACGACGGAGGGGCGCGACGGCTTTTTGCACCCGTACCGCCTTGAAGGCGGCGTAGCCCAGGCAACCTTGCGGATCCTGCTGCGCGATTTCGTCACGGCGAAGCTCACCGAGAAAGCTCAGCTCTTAGAACACATCGCCGCGGGGCTTCGCGCCGAACATCCCCGGGCCAGCATCGAAGTCAAAGTGACGCCGCAATATCGCAACATGGCCGAGGGTTTAACCAAGGAGCCGCGGGCCGCCGCCTTGGCGGCCGAAGCCATGCGGCGCGTCGGCCTCAAGCCGCGGTTCACGTTCGTGCGCGGCGGAACCGATGGGGCCAAACTCACGGAGAGAGGCTTGCCGACGCCGAACCTCTCGTGCGGCGAGCACAATTTGCATTCTCCGTTAGAGTTCACATGCCTCGAAGAGATGGCGACGGCGACGAAAGTGCTCATTGAATTGGCCCAGCTGTGGGGTGCCGAGAAAGCGTAACGAGGTGCTGTCGGCGACATTGCCGATTGGCGTCGGGGACGTCTTGGCCCGCTGCGGTTGAGTCCTACAATAATAGGCACGTATTGCGACATCCCTCCGGAGAGAGCAACAAGGTTGCTGTTCATGCGCCGCAAGGAACTGCGAACCGCGGCCAAGCGCCGCCGCAAGGCCCTGAAACATCCCACCCCGAAAGCCATCCGCAAGCGTGCCCGCTTGGGTCGCCGTTAAACCGTGGTTGAACCAAGGGAGGCGACGGCGGCATTGCCGGCCGTTGCTTCACGTTTCGCCAAGACGGTAAGCCCGATCCAACAGCAGCGGACAGAGATTAAAAAGGAATGAACAGCAAAACAGATCCGTCTCATTTGCGTCTCATAATTTATGCTGATTCGGATCAATGGAGTCCGATTCGTTTCGCGTAACCGACCTTCAATGATGGCCACGGACTTAGACAAAGTCACGCGCAACCACATCCTTCGAGCTTGCGACCTGTTCGATGCCGGAAAACGGGTGCCGAAGCGGCAAGTGCACAGTCTTGTCGTCGAGATCAAGGGCCGACTCTACCCGGCGAATTTTTTGCTGAAGGTAGCCCGCGAATTAGCCGGCGGCGATGCGGACGATTCCTCCGGCGCGCTCCCCAGCACCCAAACCATCAAATACTTTCGCAAGCTCGGCTTTGCCATCCGCCGCGGCCCGCTGCAATTCATCAATCCGGCGACGGAAGTCGACAAGCCGACCGATGAAGGTTCGTAAACTTCCTCCATGAGATGGGCGGCAGACGTGGCGATCGTCAAAGTAGGCGGCAGTCTCTTCGACCTTGCTGACCTGCGGCGCCGTTTGCTCGACTGGCTTGATTCGTTGACGGTGTCCCGAGTGCTGCTCATCCCCGGCGGCGGGACTGCGGCGGACGTCGTCCGCGCTTGGGACCGACGATTTCAGCTGGGAGAAGAGACTTCCCATTGGTTGGCGCTGCGCATGTTGCAAGTCAATGCCCATCTCTTGGCGCACTTGCTGCCCGGGGCGGTTGTTCTGAGCCGACTGGAGCAACTTCCGCCGGAGCCACGTCCGTTCCTGGCGGTCTTGGATGCGCTGGCGTTTGCGCAAGGCGATGAGGCAGACCCGAATCATGTTCCGCACCGTTGGGAAGCAACCAGCGATAGTATCGCCCTTCGGGTGGCTCAAGTGCTCGGCGCTGGGGTGCTTTACTTGTTGAAATCGGTGGCTTGGGACAACGGAGATTGGGAAGCAGCGGCGCGCCGCGGGGTGGTCGATCCCTTCTTTCCGGACTTGGTGCGTCGCGGTTCGGCGTTGTCGATTCACGTGGTCAATCTGCGGGCCTGGCGTGCATCCTGATACGACAGGCCAACTCCTGGACGCGTGCCAAGTCCATGGGGGCATCGCGCTGGCCGCCAGCACAGACGGCACCCCGGACGGCAAACCAGGTAGGGCCAGCACTAAGCAGCTGGTCGATTTCCGCCAGGCCGAGTGAACCGGCCAAAGCGACGCGAACGCCACGCGCCGCGCAGGCGCGACAGATCGCTTGAACTTCAGCCGCCGACAACCAATCCAGCAAGGTCGGTGGACGCTTGCCGGCTTCGGCAGAATTTTTCTGATAGGTGTCGATCAGGAGGACGTTGCCGCGGCGGCTACAGGCAAAGGCGACGACCTCGTCCAACGACGGGGCCTCGGCCCAGCGCCAATCGGCATAAGCAACGACGACAGCTTGAGGCCCCGGCCGCTCCAGCTGCTTCGTCAGCGAGCGCTGCCAACCACGGCCGGCGGCGCCGGCGAGGCCCCATTTGACAAAGTGCAAACCGGCGACGTTGGGGAACGGCGCCTCGTTTTCGAATAGTTCACCCAAAGCGGCGCTTAGCGGCGCCCGCCCCGCGACTCGGGCGGCGACGGCCGCCAGCGTCGCCTCGTCAGCCCGGCCGAGCGCCCCGCGGGTCGGTTCTTTGACATCGATCAACGACGCCCCGCCGGCCAGGGCGATTTCGGCTTCGCGGGCGTTCCGAACGCTGACCAGCAGCCGCGACATTCAGATCGGTCTCATAAGTTTTTCGCAAGTCGGTTGCGAATCATTCAGTTACAAGCTACGTTTTTCCTGGAGAGTGGACAAGCAGGCGAGGCCCCCCTCGTGACGCTCCGGTTGCGGTGCGCGAGGCCAAGCGATTTGCCGCGGACCGGCGTTTCAGCCTCGTTTGCGGAAAGTGCGGCGCTGCTCCTGGAACTTCCCCATGCCGGTGCGGATTGAGCCAAATGCGGAACCGATTCCGGGCTATCGCTTAATCGAACGCCTTGGCGGCGGAGGCTTCGGCGAGGTGTGGAAGGCCGAGGCCCCCGGCGGTCTACTCAAAGCAATCAAATTCGTCTACGGCGACCTGGAAGCAGCCGACGACGACGACGGTGTCCGCGCCAGTCAGGAATTGAAAGCCCTCAGTCGCGTCAAGACGGTCCACCATCCGTACATCCTGTCGCTGGAACGATTCGACATCATCGACGGCCAGCTGATGATCGTCATGGAACTTGCGGACCGCACCCTCTGGGACCGGTTCCGCGAGTGCCGCAACCAAGGTTTGCCGGGGATCCCGCGCCCGGAATTGTTGCAGTACCTGCACGAGACGGCGGAAGCCCTGGACCTGATGAACAATCAATTCCAGTTGCAGCATCTCGACATCAAGCCGCAAAACCTCTTTCTGGTCTTCAATCACGTCAAGGTCGCGGACTTTGGCCTCGTCAAAGATCTGGGCAACATGGGAGCTGCAACCGTGACCGGAGGGGTCACACCGGTTTACGCCGCTCCCGAAACCTTCGACGGCTGGTTGAGTCGCTACAGCGATCAGTACAGCCTGGCCATCGTGTTTCAAGAACTGCTCACCGGGCAGCGGCCGTTCACCGGGACGACCATGCGGCAACTGGTGCTGCAACACCTGCAAGGCGATCCCGATGTCTCGGTGCTGCCGGCGGCGGATCGGCCGATCGTTCTGCGGGCCTTGGCCAAAAAACCCGACGACCGATTCCCGACGTGTCTGGATTTTGTGCATGCGTTGGAACGCGCTGGGCCGGCGCGGACGACGCACGCGGCCGTGGGGCCAAGCCCGGCGGAATCCCCGGCGCCGCCGCCGCCGCTGGCCGACACCCAGCACGTGGTCGACGAACCCAGGGAACGCGTCGGCATCAGCCAGACCCAAGATCTTCGCGGCGGCCGTCCTCGCCCCGAAGCCCCGTCGAACGAGTCCAACCAAGTCGAGGATCGTCCGCGGGTCTTGCCCCTGCGGCCGCGGCACGATCGGTCGGACCAACCGCCACCGGTCTTACAGCCACCCGTTACGCCGGACACGCACGCCCATCGACCCAAGCCGGGCGCGGCGCCTCTCGCCCCGGTGGATTCCGGCAACCGCGGGATCGTGCAGCCTGCCCTGATCGTCGGACTAGGCAAGCTCGGATTGCACACACTGCTGGCGCTGCGGCGCACGATCAGCCACGAATTTGGCCACGCAGATGCCCTACCGCATGTGCGGCTGGTGGGCATCGACACCGATCCCGATGCGGTGCAAAGCGCCGGCAAGGGCGAACCCCATGCCGCTCTTCGCCCTCATGAGTTGTTGTTGGCGCGGCTGAAGCGCCCCAGCCACTATCTGCAATTGCGCGACCGCGATGGCAAGCTGCCTACTGATAGTTGGCTCAACAACAAGCTCATCTATCGCATGCCCAAGCAGCCCAGCTCCCCCGGGTTGCGGGCCCTTGGCCGCCTGGCCTTTGTCGATAACTACAAGCTCATCGCCAAGCGCTTGGAAGTCGAGTTGCAGGCCTGCGCTGCGCAAGACACCTTGCACGAGCAGGTGCAACAAACCGACTTGGGCATTCGCTCCGCCGTGCCGCGCGTCTACGTCGTTACCGCCCTTGGCGGCGCCACCGGAAGCGGTATGTTCCTCGACACCGCGTACACGTTGCGTCGGCTGCTGCGGCAGCAAGGGCACGCGCGGGCGGAAGTCGTCGCCTTATTGCTGTTGCCCGCGGCGGACCATGAAGGCATTCGCTCCGCGACGTTGGCCCAAACATACGCGGCGCTGGCCGAGTTGAAGCATTACTCTTCCGGCGCTGCCGTGTTTTCGGCGGTCTATGACGTCGGAGAAAACGGCGCGGCGCCGCCCAGTCTGGCCGAGGCCGGCCCGCCGTTCGACCGTTGCTACTTCCTGAACCTGTCGCCGGATGATTCGCACCACGACGTCGCAGGAGAATTGACCCCGACCGCCGCCATGGCCGGACACTTTTTGTATGTAGATGTGGCCACGCCGTTGGGCAAATCGGCCGACGCGGCGCGCCAGCAGCAGCGCCGCCAAGCGGCGACGGCGGGCCAGGACGCCGATCGGCGGACCAGGTATCAATCGTTCGGTTTTCATCGGGTGGTTTGGCCGCGCCGGACTTTGCTCGAGCAGGCGGCGCGCCGCCTTTGTCGCCGCGTCGTCGAGCATTGGATGTCCAAAGACACCGGCTCGATGGTCGACGCCATCGCGCCGTGGGCCGAGCAGCAGTGGGATGCGGCGGGCCTGCGCCCCGAAGACCTCATCACCCATCACCAGGAGCAATGTGAGCAACAACTGAAGCAAGCGCCTGAAAAAATGATTCAGGGAGTCCTGTCGCCGCTGACCCATGTACTGACGCCGCCCGTCGCCACCGGCGAAGCACCGCCGCCTCTCAACCTCGCGCCGGTGTTGGGGGCGATGCTGAGCCTGGAGAAACTGCTGGGCATCCCGGAAGCATGCCGCGACAACAACCTCGCCCCGGTCCGAGAATCGGTCCTCGAGAAATGCCTGGCCGAGGTCTCGGCGCAGCTTACCGAAAAGGGGGACCACCACCTTACGCAGCTCATCGTCCGGCTCCTGGAGGAACCAGACTATCGCCTGGCGGGAGCGGAAGAAGGCCTGCGGCAGTTTGCGGAGTTGGCGGAACGGGCGTTGCGCTCGCAAGAGACGCTCAGCAAAGAGTTGGAAGAGCGGTCGGTGTCGCTGTATCAACGCATCCAGGCGATCCTGGCGGCGCCGCCGCAGCAGGTGGCGCAATCGCAATCGCTCTGGAAGCTGACGTTTTCCCGCAAATCGGCGGGCAAGCAATCGAGCTTCGGCGCCGATCTGCTGGAGCTGATTCGCATTTACGCCAAGACCCGCTACCAGTGCCTCCTCCTGGGGCGGATCAACAAACTCTACGTCAGTCTCCGCGGCCACCTGAACGATCAGATCCGCGAAGTCGGTTTTTGCCGGCAGCGCCTCGGCGAGTTGCTTGGCCTGTTGAACGACAAACCGCTGGCCTCGCCGCCGCCGCTGGCATCGTTTGGGAAATTGCTTTTGCCGCCGGGGTGTACGACCATCGACGACGCCGTGGCGCGCCTGGACGACCGTTTGACGCGGGAGCAGATCATCGCGTTTGACACGCTCCTGCAAGGCGTGATTCGCCAGCAGTACAAGGCGCTGCTCAATGTGTGCCTCGGACCGTCGAACATGGTGCGCACCCTGGCGCCGCTGATGCTTCAAGAAGCGGAGACGTTCTTGGCCCCGAACTTCCAAGGGGACTGCGTGACCGATCTGTGGACCAGTGCGGCCGGCGATCTTCCCGACGCCATCTGCCACGAAGTCGCCGCGGCCTACGACGAAGCGGCGCCCGAGCTGGGGCGGACGGCCGACGGCAACCAATGGGCCGCCGTGAGCGTTCCCAGTGCGTCCGCGCCCGCCATCAAAGAGGCCCTGCGTCAGCACCACGGCCACGTCCAGGTCATTGAGTCCGACCGCAAGGATGAACTGCTGTTTTATCGCGAGGTCCAACAGCTCGAGCTTCACGAGTTGACGCAATTCGGGGCCGTGGCCCAGGAAGCCTATCGCCAGCGCTGTGCCGTGGACCCGACGGCCTTGCACATCCGCTGCGACGTTCCGGCGTGGCAAACCAACGCGGACTGACCACGGCCCGCTCCGCAGCGCCGCGGCCGCGACGCCGTCGAAGTTAAACGTCCGGCGCCGTGCCGGTCGCAAGTTTCGGTCCCAGGCTCTGCGCTTCGATCACCTCGCGGACTTCGAAGCCGTCGATGACTTCTTTTTCGACCAGACGATTGGCCAGCGCTTCCAGGGCGGGTCGGCGGCGCTGGAGCAACTCGCGGACTTCGGCCACGGCTTCGTCGATGATCCGGCGCACTTCCAGGTCGATTTCGCGGGCGGTCGCCTCGCTGACGCGATCGCCCCCGAATCCCGACGCTCCCGGCAAAAAAGGGGTTTCCGCCTCGTCGCGGTAAAAGATTCGGCCCAAGCGGCTCATCCCATAAGCGACGACCATGTGGCGAGCCATTTGGTTCGCGTTTTCCAGATCGCTCGAAGCGCCGGTGGCGATCTCGCCGTAGTACACCTCTTCGGCCAGCGTGCCGCCGAGGGCCACTTTGATCCGGCTTTCCAGCTCGCTCTTGGTCAGGTTATAGCGATCGTCTTCGGGCCGTTGCCACATGTAGCCCATGGCGCCGATGCTCCGCGGAATAATGGTCACCTTGTGGACTGGGTCGGTGTTCGGCAACGAACAAGCCACGAGCGCGTGGCCAGCTTCGTGAACGGCGGTGCGGCGTTTTTCCTCGGCCGACATGATGCGGCTTTTGCGTTCCAGGCCCATGGCGCTGCGTTCGATCGCTTCGTTGAATTCCGCCATGGTCACTTCGTCCTTGTTGTTGCGAGCGGCGAGCAGGGCGGCTTCGTTGACCAGGTTGGCCAGATCGGCCCCGACCGAACCGGGCGTCAGGCTGGCGACGTGTCGCAAATCGACCGACTTGGCGATCTTCACATTGCGAACGTGGACCTTGAGGATCGCTTCGCGGCCGTTGATGTCGGGGCGATCAACGACGACCGTGCGATCAAACCGGCCGGGACGAAGCAGGGCCGGGTCGAGGGTTTCCGGCCGGTTGGTGGCGGCCATGATGATAACGCCGCGGTCGGAGTCGAAGCCGTCCATTTCCACCAGGAGCTGATTGAGGGTTTGCTCGCGTTCATCGTGACTGCCGACGATGTTGCCCGCCCGCGTCTTGCCCAGCGCGTCCAGCTCGTCGATGAACACGATGCACGGCGCCCGCGCCTCGGCTTGTTCGAACAGGTCGCGCACTCGGCTGGCGCCCACGCCGACAAACATTTCCACGAAGTCCGAACCCGACAGGCTGAAGAAGGGAACGTCGGCCTCGCCGGCAACGGCCTTGGCCAGCAGCGTCTTGCCCGTGCCTGGCGTGCCCACGAGCAACACCCCCTTGGGAATGCGGCCGCCCAGCGCCTGGTACTTGTGCGGCGTCTTCAGAAAATCGACGATTTCGCGCAACTCGGCAACGGCTTCGTCGATCCCGGCGACATCCTGGAAAGTGATCTTGTTGTCTTTCTCTTCGTAGAGCTTGTGGCGGCTGCGGCCGAATGTGAATGGCGTATTGCCTCCAGCCAACCAACGCATCATCAGGTAGCCGAACAAGGCCATCGTACCGATGAGCAGTAGGAACGAAAGAAAAGAAAAGAGGCCGCGCAACAACGACTCGTCTTCCACGACGCTAAACGCCCCGCCGGCACGCATTTCCAGACGCTTGAGCAAGTCCTCGTCCCGATCCAGCAGCCGCGTGCGCACCACGCGTGCTTCGGGGGGCAATTCATAGTCGGCCTGATTGGCGACAAATCGGTCGCGCGTTTGGAGTTCGCACGTCACGTGCGAGTTCTTGACGACCTGAACACTGACGAATCGCAAACCGGGATCGTCTCCCTTGAGCATTTGCATCAACTCGCCGTGGGCCAGCGGCCGGACGGCGGCGTCCCGCGTCAGCAGCCAAACGACGGCGGAAACGGCCACAAACAAGGCCAACAGCCAGGCCGTGCCAGCCACGGAACGCGGGCGCTCCTTCGGCTTCTTCTGCAATGAGGACCTCCCCAACAACGGCGGCCACGCAGCGCAGCGCCTCCACGTCCATTTTATCCGAGCAATTTCGCCGCGCGGCAACGAGACGCTGCCGGGCCGTTGACCAGGCGCCGCCAGGGCTGTTCGATTGTGCCATATCTTCTTCGGCGTCGGTCGTAAGCCAGCCTGGCTCGCTTGAAAAATAACGACTTGCGCCACAATCGAACGCCCGTTGCGGATGGTTCAATTCGGCTTGTGCTCGCGGCCGACTTGGTGGTATGTTTGCGGCCGCGGAAGATCCGCGGCTCGGTCCGCCTTGCAAGCAGGACGCAAAGACCATGAGCATGTCCGTCAACT
>JANWVS010000190.1 GCA_025056835.1 Gemmataceae bacterium
GTCCGCGATGCCTACCGACGAACCATTGGATCCCAGGCCGCCGCCGACTGCTCCCCAAGTCGCGGATCGCTCGCCAACCGGCCCGGCTCGTGCGCCCAAGAACGGCGGGCGCCGCACTCGAACGGCCCTGAACGACCCTGACGGCCCTGTGCATCAGCCGCGCAACGGCAAGGGGCATTGCAGCGGTGTCGGACTGCGGCTATTCTAAAGGGGCGGACAACACAGAGCTTTTCTCAAGGGCGAACGCCATGCAAGTGCGAACGATGGACCACGTTCAGGTCGATCCCGTCAAGGTCGAGCGCTTGGAGAAAATCGAACCGCCGCCGGCGCTCGTGACGGCCGAAGGCAAGCCCTGGGAAGAAGTGCTCGAATGTCTTGCCGTGTTGGCGGCGGTGCATGCTGCGCCCTGCGGCGCCGCAGCGCGGCGGCAGGAGCAACAGGACGACGACGAGGCGTCATCTTCCGACTCGAAACCAGACCCCGGGCCGCAGCCTTGAGGGGAGGACGGAGGGGGGCCAGCCGCGGTCGGGCGTCAAAATAGTCCAAGGATCGGGGCGCCGTGTTCGACCAGTCGGCGTGGTCGTTGCAAGTTGTCGCGATATTCCGTGGCCGGGTCGAGGCCGACGGCGTGGTACACGGTCGCCAGCAGGTCATAGGGGTGAACCGGATTCAATCGCGGATAGGCGCCATGGCGATCGGAAGCGCCGTAGACGAGACCGCCGCGGACGCCGCCGCCGGCCACGAGGGCCGTGTAGCACTCGGGCCAGTGATCGCGGCCGCCGGGGCCGACGTTATTGGTCGTCGGGGCGCCGATCTTGGGAGAGCGGCCAAATTCGCCCGCAGCCACGACCAAGGTCGATTCGAGCAGACCGCGGTCGTGCAAGTCTTGCAGCAGGGCCGCCAGGGCTTGATCGAAAACCGGACAACGCCAGTCGCGCAGCATGGGAAAGTTGTTGCGGTGCGTGTCCCACGAGCCGTCGGGACCGGGCGCGGGTTCGGTGTCGGAGCCGGCCGGCCAGTTGACTTGGACGAAGCGCACGCCGGCCTCGATCAGGCGCCGGGCCAACAAGCAGCTTTGTCCAAAGCGCGTCATTCCGAACCGTTCGCGCGTGGCCAGGGCTTCGTCGTCGATGCGAAAAGCCCGCGCGGCCCGGTGGCTCTCTAAAAGGGAAAAGGCCTGTTCGTAATA
This sequence comes from Gemmataceae bacterium, assembly GCA_025056835.1. Classification (GTDB taxonomy): domain Bacteria; phylum Planctomycetota; class Planctomycetia; order Gemmatales; family Gemmataceae; genus JANWVS01. The sequence continues at coordinate 1,190 of JANWVS010000190.1, forward strand.
CGTGTCGAAGTCGCGGCTGCCGAACTGTCGACTCGGCGACAGTCCGGCGCGCAAGTCGAGCCGAGCTTGTAAGCGTCCGAGCATGACGTCGGCAGGCAATTCCAGGGTCTCCAGCCGCAACGTCCGCGTCGGGTCGTCGTAGACTTGCAACGGATGGTAAGCTCCCCCCAGCAGGCCCGCGAATTGACCGACGCCCGTCACCGAACCTTCACGAATCGGTCCACACACGGCAACGAAACTCGGTGTGCCCCGCGCCGCCGGCCGAAACCGCGCGATCACCGAACCGATCGACGGCGGATCTTGCGGCGAGGGAGGCACGGCCAGGCCCGTCGGCGAAAAATTGCTCGGATCGTAGCCTGTCATCAACATGTAGATCGACGCACCGTGATTCGTCAGGCCCCGCGGCTTGACCCCCAGCGAACGAATCAAGGCGAACTTGTCGGCTTGTTGAGCCAGGCGCGGCAACACCTCGCTCAGCAGCATCCCCGGCACACGCGTGGCGATCGGCCGAAATTCACCGCGAATCTCCGGCAAGGCCTCGGGCTTGGGGTCCCACAGGTCGATGTGGCTGGGCGCACCTTGCAGATAAACGAACAACACTGCTTGGGCACGGCCGAAGCCTCGGACCGCCGCGGCCGCACGCAGCGAACGGGGTGATCCACTGCCCACCGCCAGCCCGGCCAGGCCCCAGCTGCCGAACTTGAGCAGTTCTCGACGGGTGCAGCCGCCCCGTCCGGTGGGCACGTTGCCGATAAGCGAAAACATCGTCTCCCTCCTCGTCCTAGCTTTCGCCGCCGTCGGCCACGGGTTCCGCGCCGTCTTTCAACCCCTTGAAGAGCCGGCGTTGCAGGCTGTGGTTGTAAGGCGTCCAGGCCGACGATCCCTGACGATCGTCACGGATGTCGCGCGTGAAGCTGTGGACCTTGGCGTCGAGATTATCCAAGTGGTGCAGGGCGATGGCCTCGGGCGTCATGGGCAAGCGGGGGCTGCCGAATTCATACGTGCCATGGTGGCTGAGGATCATGTGCTTGAGCCGCAGCAGCAATTCGCGCGGAAACGGTTCGCCGGTGAGATCGGGAACGAGCTTCACCTTTTCCTCGAGCATCTCCACGCCGATCACCAAATGGCCGATCAACTGGCCTTCGTCCGTGTAGCCGAACACGCGCTCGTAGCTCAATTCGCGGACCTTGCCGATGTCGTGCAGGAAAATGCCCATCAGCAGCAGATCGCGATTCAGCTCGGGGTAGAGCGGCAGGATACGTTCGGCGGCATCGAGCAAGGTGACGACATGTTCGAGCAAGCCGCCGAGGTAGGCATGATGATTGCGGATGCCGGCGGGCGCTTTGCAGAAGGCAGCCACGAAAGGCTCGTCGATGAGAAAACATTCGACCAAGGCCCGCAAGTGGACGTTGGCGAGCTTGCGGAGCGTCGTCCGCAGCCGTTCGTACAAGCGGCTGATGTCATGTTCGGTCTGCGGCATGAAATCGGCCAGGTCGATCCGGCCGTGCTCGATCTTCTCGAAGGCGGTGAAAAGGATTTGCAACGATCCCTGGTACAGTTGGACTTTGCCCTTGATACGGAGAAAGTCGCCTTCGTCGAAGGTGCGGAAAATCTGTTCGCTGACGTTCCACATGCGGGCGCTGATCGCCCCGGTCTTGTCGCGCAATTCGAGCTGAAGAAACGGATTGCCCTGGCGATTGGTTCGCAGCTGTTTATCGGTGACCAGAAAGACTTCGTCGACCGACTCGCCGTCGGTCAAGAGTCCGATGCTGCGCCGCGCCATGCAGGCTCCTTATCGTTCGCCGTCATCTCTGCGCCAACACCATGGCCCGCCGGTCGCCGCCCGCGCCGACGTCACTCGTTGAGCTTTAATATCCGGACGATGTATTCCCGCACCGCTTTATTGTCCACGTCGACCGCCAGATCGACGTTCGAGGCGGGATGCAGCCATGCCCGTTGGTCGAAAACCGACATGCCGCGGGTCAGCTCGCCGCGCGTCTCCACGTCGACCCGCATCGGCTTGGTTTTCAGCGCCGTCGGCACGGCCACTGCCACGACGCCGAGCACATCCTTCAGATGAAAACCTTCGATGCCGTACAAATTCGAGGTGGCGGCGATGCCATAGGGCACAATCTGCCGGAGAAACCGGCAAACGCGGGTCGTGTCTTCCGGCAGGCCGAGCAGGTCGCGCGGCGAAAACAACACCTGCCGCATGACGTCGAGAGGGATCAACAGCAACGGCACGCCGCTGTGGACGACGCTCCGCGCTGCCGGCGGGTCGCAGTGGAAATGGAACTCGGAGACCGGTCCGGCATTGCCCGGCTCGTGCAGCGTGCCCCCCAGACAGACCAAGCGCTTGACGATTCCCTTGATGTCGGGATACATCTCGAAGGCTCGGGCCAGGACGGTGAGCGGTCCCATGCAAATGATGCTGACCTCGCCCGGATGCTGCCGCACTAATTCCACGATTAACTTTTCGCTGGTCGGCAGGTTGTGCAGCTTCGACACCGGAAAATAGGTGTTGCCCAGACCCGTTGGGCCATGGAGATTCCGCCCGTCGACGCCGTAGTCCACCGCCGGCGCTTCACCCAAGCGCGGCCAGCGCGGCGGATCGAGCTGCTCAACGAGGATATGGACGTTGAGAGTCGCTTGTTCGGCGCTGACGTTGCCAGGGGTGGCAGCCACGCCCAGCACCTCCAGGTTCTCATCGAACAACGCCAAGGCAACCGCAAAGGCGCCATCGATGCCCGGATCGCAAACCAGGATGACCTTGTCGCGCATGGTTCTTTCATTATCGCCGGCCACCGACGATTGCCAACGCCAGTCGAGAATCGAACGTCAAATCTCGACGACTTGGCCGGCGAAAAAGAATACCAGGCGGGCGGCCACGCGCTCCGGCGGCAGCCTCGCCAGCAGCGCTGCGGCGCGCTGGTAGCTTTCGAGCTGCGGACGGTAGTATTCGCTGCGCTCCCGCAGCCCGCGCAGATTGTGCGGCTCGAGGGCGTCGGTCTTGAAGTCGAGCACGTCCGCGGCCGTGATGCGCCCCCCCTCGGCCAACCAGACGACCCGATCGAAGCTGCCGTTCCACAATTTGTCGCCGTCGCGGACCACGAAGCGGCGCTCACGCTCGAGACGCAGGGGGGCCCAGCCCGGCCCCCAGCAAGCCGCCAGCGACCGTGGAAATCCTGGGGCATTCGGTCCTTGGTAGGCCGAACGCCGCAACACCGCGGCCAAGGTCGGCACCGTCAGCCCGTGCAGGAATTGCGCCAGCCAGTGCTCCAGGTCGGCATACGTCTCCGCCGGCAAGTCGTGGCGCTTCTTCCACGCGAGGCGGCGCAAGTCGTCGGCGTTCGGCAAGCCGTCATCGAGCCAGCCGACCGCCTCCAACCAGGCGTGCAGGAGCGTTCCCGCGCCCAGCCCCGTGCCTTCCGAGCCTTGGAACAGGTGGTCGGTGGCCACGCGCGCTGCCCCTTCGCGCTGCGACGGCGCGGCCAGTTCCAATCCGCGGCGCCGCCCAGCTCCCGGACGGGGCAAAGGCACTTGCAGCGATACCGCCGCGCTCGGCTGCTTCGCTGCGGCGGGCACGAGTTGCTCATACCACGTCTGGGTACCCGTCTCAAAGAGCGTGGCGTGTTCCGTCCAAGGAGCACCCGCGGCCAGCGTGGTGTACAGCAGATGATGCCAGCCGTGCTTCGGATCCGCGTTCGATACGCGCGGCCCTGGGATGAACAGGTACAAGCCATGGATGGCGCGCGTCAGGGCCACGTAGAGCAGCGACAGCGCTTCCTCGACGCGCTGCCGCCGGTCGCGGGCGAAGGCCCTTCGTTCTTCGGGGGCAAGCAAAGCCTGGACCGTTTCGTTGAGGTAGCGGCAGACGAAGGTGACCTCGAGCGTCTCCGGGTCGCGATCCACCACGAAGGCGGGGGGGCGACGATCCAGTAAGCCGCAGTCCAACTCCGGCAAGACGACGGCGTCGAATTGCAGTCCCTTGGCCCCGTGGATCGTCATGACGCGCACCGGAGCGCTGGTCGGGTCCGGCACTTGCTCCTGGCGGATCCAGGCGACGAAGTCGTCGG
>JANWVS010000191.1 GCA_025056835.1 Gemmataceae bacterium
CGCCGGCTGGGACATGCCGGTGCAGTATACGTCGATTATCGACGAACATGTAGCCGTCCGCACTGCCGCCGGACTGTTCGACGTCAGCCACATGGGGCGGTTATCCTTCGCCGGGAGGGAAATCTCGGCCTTGATTCAGCGGGTCTTTACCAACGACCCGGCCGGCATGGCCGTGGGGCAAGCGCGCTACGGCTTCCTTTGCAATGAAGACGGGGGCGTTCGCGACGACGTCATCGTTTACCGCTGGGACGACACCTGGACGATTGTCGTCAACGCCGGCAATCGGCTGAAAATCGTGGAGTGGCTCAACGATTCCAAGGGAACATTGCATGCCCAGACCTTGGACCAAACGCGCGACACCTGCATGTTTGCCGTGCAAGGCCCCAAGGCCGTAGCGCTGTGTGCCGGTTTGTTCGAGGCCGACGTCAGCAGCCTTCGCCCCTTCCGTGCGGCAGCGACGCGGTATCACGGGCAGAACTGCGCCGTCAGCCGAACCGGCTACACCGGCGAAGACGGCTTGGAGATCATGATCAACGCCAAACGCGGCGTCCAGCTCTGGGACGAATTGATCCAGCGCGGCGCGAAACCCTGCGGTCTCGGTGCCCGCGATACGCTTCGCTTGGAAGCCGCCTTGCCGCTGTACGGGCATGAACTGACGGAGGACATCGATCCCTTTCAGGCGGGCTTGGGCTGGGCCGTGAAACTCGACAAAGGTGATTTCCGCGGCCGAGAAGCCTTGCTCCGACGGAAGGACGACCCGACGCGCCGCCGCCGCGTCGGTCTCGAACTTGCCGGTAAACGCATCGCGCGGGACGGAGCTGCCGTCAAGCTCGGTGGAGAAGTGTGCGGTGTCGTCACCAGTGGTACCTTCGCTCCTACGCTTCAGAAGCCAATCGCGATGGCGTATCTCGATCCTGCCGCGCTGGCGCCGGGAACAAACTGCTTCGTAGATATTCGCGGCAAGGACGAACCGGCGACCGTGGTTGCCTTGCCGTTCTACCAACGCCCTCGCTAGAGTACCGTGGCCGAGCGGTCAGGCGGTTCGACGCGAGCGCTCATCGTCACCGGAGTTTTGTCTCATGGTCCCAACCCACTTGCGTTATGCCCAGACTCACGAATGGGCCTTGCTCGACGGCGACACGTGTACCATCGGCATCACCCAATTTGCCGTCGATCAGTTGACGGACGTCGTGTACCTGGAAATCAAGAAATCGCTCGGCGAGACCATCGAACAAGGCGAGGAATTCGGCGAGATCGAATCCGTCAAAGCGGTGAGCGGCTTGTACGCCCCGGTCTCCGGCACGCTGACGGCCATTAACCAGCAACTGGTTGCCGACCCGGCGAGCATCACCGCCGATCCCTATGGCGCCGGCTGGATTATCAAGCTTAAGTTGGCTCCCGGCGCCACGCTGGAGCATCTCCTGTCGCCGCAACAGTATGAACAGCAGATCGCCGCGCAGGGGCATTAGCAGGGGCATTCGGGCATCACTGATCGCGCTGCTGCTTTCATCCTACGTTGGCGGACTTGGTTAACCGTCTCCGCGTTTCGGAGCCAAGAATCGATCGGCAACCAGGCACAGGCCATGCGTGGCGGCGACGATCCCGAGCACGCACGTCCAGGCCAGGCCGTCCAATGGGGTCAAGTCGAAGAATGCCTGCGCCGGCCGCCAGTACATCGCCAGTAAATACGTCGGCACGGCCAAGGCCCCGAGGACCCGAAAACGTCGGTCGCCCTCCAAGCGAGCTGATTCGCCATCGGTCAGCGCTCGCCATAGTGCCGTAAGGCCCAAGAGGACCAGCGTGCTTAACAGCAGCGTCCTTTGGGCCTTGTGATCGGCGTCCAGACCGTGTTCTCCCAAGAGGACGACGCCAATCCCCGCGGCCGCAAACAGTACGCCCGTGCGGATGGCGAAGCTGCCGACCTCGCGCAGAAAGCGCGGCTTCGTCGCCGCCGTCGAACGCTCTCGGCTCAGGGCAATGACGAAGGCCGGTATGCCAATCACCAGCCAGTTGAGCAGGGTCACCTGCTGTGGTTCGTACGGGAAGGGCAATCCGAGCCAGCCCGTGTAGTACGCGAGGATCAGAAGAAACGAGTAAACGTTCTTGACGAGAAACAACTTGGCGGAGCGCCGCAGATTGCGAACGATCGTCCGACCTTCTTCCAGCGTTTCCGGCAGGAGCGAAAAGGCGTTGTTTTCAAGGATCAGTCCGGCCACTCGCTTGCTCGCTTGGGTTCCCTCCCCCATGGCGATGCCCAGGTCAGCACGCTTGAGGGACAGCACATCGTTGACACCGTCGCCGATCATGGCCACGTGCTTGCCTTGACGCTGCAACGTCACGACGATGTCGAGCTTTTGGTCCGGCGCCACCCGCCCGAAGACGTGGCGTTCGGCAATCAGCGCGGCGCGATCGGCGGCACGGGCCAAGTCGTCGCCGCTGACGACCGGTTCATGCGCCCAGGGGACATGAAGACGGCTGATCGTCGCCTGCACGGTCTGCGGATGGTCGCCGGAAATCACTTTGAAGTCGATGCCCTGCGCCGAAAGTTGTTCAAGGACGGTGCCGGCGTCGGGACGCAGTTCGTCGCGCAGGCCAATCAGGCAAATCGGCGTCAGAGGCAGGTCGGGCAACGTCGGCGAGTTGGCCAGGGCCACATCGTTCGGCCCTTCGCACAACAATAACAAACGCAGGCCACTTGGCACCAAGGGAGCAAGTGACTCGGTCACGGCGGCAACGCGCGTCGGTTCGAGGCGCGGCTGAAGCGCTTCCACCGCACCCAAGACGAGCAGGCGCACGCGCGGGCCGTCATACAGCCGCACGGCGCTGTAGCGGTTTTGCGATTTGAACGGGATTTGATCGAGCCAAGCGGCGTCGACCACCCTACACTCTCGGCGCAACGCCGCCACGCTGCGATTGTGACGATCAACCGTCGCCGAGGCGAACAAGCACAACAGGCGCCGCGCTTCGGTTGGCGTCGGCGTCGGCGGGAAGGGGACCAGCTGCTCCAAGCGGAGCTGGTTCGTCGTCAACGTGCCGGTCTTGTCGGTGCAAACGACGTCGATGGCCGCCATCGTTTCCACGGCATTGAGGCGCTGCACGATGGCCCCGCGCCGACTCATAACGAGCGCTCCCAACGTGAAAGCGACGGTTGCCGTCAGCACCATTCCCTGGGGCACCATCGACGTGATCGTGGCTGCTGCCATTTTCACGAATTCGCGCTGGCGTTGGTCATCGCCCGGTAAGCCGCGAAGAACGTAGGCCGCGCTGTAGAGCGTGATCAAACCGACCGCAACGTAAGTCAGCACCTGCACGATGCGGTTGATGACCTGCGTCAGTGGACTGGCGATGAAGCGATAACGTCGGGCTTCCGCGGCGGTGCGATGGGCAAACGCTGCCGGCCCCACCCGGGCCGCGCGATACATCCCCTCGCCGGCCACGCACACGCTGCCCGACAGCAATTCGTCACCGACGCTCCGGCGCACCGGGTCTGATTCGCCCGTCAGCAGAGCCTCATCAATCTCAAGAAAGTTGGCGGCCAGCACCGGACCGTCGGCGACGACCGTCTCACCGGCTTGGAGCGCAACATAATCGTCGGCTACCACTTGGCTGGCCGGAAGAGTCGTCAGTTTCCCCTGGCGTAGGACGCGAGCCTGATTCTCGACGAGCAACGCCAGCTGGTCGAGATGGTATTTGGCGCGAATTTCCTGGAAGAGGCCGATCCCGGTGTTGACGATCGCCATGCCGCTGACGGCTATGGCTGGTTGAATCTCGCCGAGGGCAAAGAGGGCCACGGATGCTGGGGTGACCATGGCGTTGAACCATGTCAACACGTTGCGCGCAACGATCTGAGCGTAGTCGCGAACGACGGCTTGCGGCACCTGATTGACCAGACCGCGCCGTTGGCGCTCGGCCACTTCAGCGTCCGTTAAGCCGTGCATCCCAAGAGCGGTTTCCATGCCCGGCGCCGTGGGGTCCCGTCGCTCATCCCTTACGCTGACACCACGGCGCTCCGCACGGCGGTAAGCTCGGATCGCCGCAGGCCGACGCCAGCGGCAGCGGCCGGATCTGGCTCGTCGGCGGTCCAGGCAGGCTCAAGAGCTTGGTCACTTGCTGACTGGCGCAGTCAGGACACGCCACAGCTTCGTCCTCAAAGACGAGTTCTTCAAACGTGTGATCGCACGACGGACAGTGAAATTCGTACAACGGCATCGCGCTCCCTCCTCGTGCCCGATCGGCGCTTAACTCCGGCGCCGTCGATAGATTTCGCTGGCGCGGAGTAAGATGTCGCGCTCGTTTTTCGTCAAACTGTCTTTGCCGAACCGGCTGACCTTTTCCAACACGGCGTCGAGCTTCGCTTCGAGGTGTTCATCCAAACCTAGGTTCGCGGCCGCGGCGGCAACGGGTACTGCCTCGCGCTCGCTTTCAGGCTGATACAACCGCAACGGTGCCCGCGACCGGCGCCGCGCCAGCCGGCTGAGGTCGGGCAAGCACTTCAGCAAGCGCCACTCTCGCAGATAGTACAACAGTCCAAAAACCGCTCCGGCCAAATGCACGACCGAGGCCACCGGCGACAACTGATCGTGGCGGACGACGCGAACCAGGTCTTGAGTCACGCTGAACACGGCAAAGAGCCATATCGGCACCGGCAGCACGAACAGCACCAAGATCATACGCTGCGGATAGTGACAGGCACACAGGACTAACACCGCTGTCACCGCCCCGGAAGCGCCGATGCACGGGTTGTCGATGTCGCGCAACCAGCTCCACAGAAAGTAGCTCAAACCGCCTAAGAGAGCCGAGACTAGGTAAAAACCGAGGAATTCCTTGCCGCCGTAAAGCTTCTCCACGTCCGTGCCGAACCACCACAAAAAGAGCATGTTGAACAGGATGTGGAAAATCTGGTGCGGATCGTGGACGAACGCATAAGTGAGCAAGCGCCACACCTCGCCTCTTAGGACGGCCTCCGGATCGAGTTGCAGCCACCGCTGCGGCCAACTCGTTACACCCCACTGGGCATCGACCGTGGTGAAGACGAGCTGCGCCGCAAAGACAGCGATATTGACGCCCAGCAACCACCGGCACACACGCCCGTCCGGGAGGAGGGTGTTCAGGAACCTTGGTCCTTCGTGGCGATAATATTCGCGATCGTAGATGCCCATGGCTTTCCAAACCCCGCGCGGCAGATCAGCCATTGCTACCAATTTACCATAACCACCGCCGGATGGAAGAGGAAGGGATGTGCCTGGGATGA
>JANWVS010000192.1 GCA_025056835.1 Gemmataceae bacterium
CGCGTTTTCCGCTGCCGGAACTGTCGACACGACGGCACGCCGTGGTGCGTTCGCTGGCCACCCTCGATCGCGACAGCAGCGTGGCGTTGCTCCGCAGCCTTGGCGTGAAGGGAAGCGAGGCCGACCTGGCGGCTGCCGCCCAAGCGTGCGGCTGGCATGCCAAGGCGGTCGAGCTGTTGGGCGTCTGGTTGGCTCGCTGGCACGACGGCGCCGCCGGGGCCTATCGCCTCTTGCCGCTCCCGCCTCGCGATGCTGACGCCGCCGACGAAGAACGCCTGGTGGCCGGCGTGCTGGCCGCCTTGCGGACCGCGTTGTCGGCCGAGGCCAACGACATCGTGGCCCTGGCCACTGCCTTCCGACAACCTCCTGGCGAGGCCGCGTTGCTCGATTTCTTGGCCAGCGCCCCGGTGCGGCACCTCCTGCACGACGTGAAGCGGCGCAGCTATCCGGCTTTCAGCGATCGGCCGCCCGGCTGGCTGAAGCAGCAGCTCGACGAGTTGGTGCAGCTCCGCCTGCTCGAGCGCGTCGGCCGCACCACGGATCCTGCCGAGGGCGAGACGCAGGTCATCGACGCGCATCCGCTCGTTCGCCGCGGGTTTGAAGACAGCCTTGGTCCGGATCCGATGGCGGCGCGGGCCAAGGCCGGGTTTTTGCGGGGGCGCCCCGACCGGCGGCCGCCGGCCACGCTGGCCGACGCCCGCGACGAAGTGGAATTATTCCACGCTTACTGCGACGCGCGCCTCTGGACCGAGGCCGACGACACCTTCGCCGCCCTGGACAATCCCAAACATCGCTTACTGGCGCCGGCCTTCGAACGCGACTTGCTCTTGCGGTTTTTTCCGGAGGGCGACTGGCGCCGGCCGCCGCTGTGGTCCGGCTTCGGTCGTTGGCGCAGCCTGGCGATCTGCCACGAAATGCTCGGCTTGTTCGAGGAGGCGTTGGCCCTTTATCGACCGGCGGACGCACCGTTGCGCGGCGACGCCCTCTTGGCCCTGGGCCGGCTGCAACCGCTGCTCGACCAGCCGCACGTCGGGCCGCCGTGGCAGTCGCTCTGGCAGGCCTACCGCGCCCACGCCTTGGCTCGAGCCGGTCGGCGCGACGAAGCCCTGGCGCTGGTGCGGCGGACCGTCCCGGTCGACATTTATGAATGGGTCCACGTCTTCGAGTGCTTGTGGCTCCTCGGTCGCCTCGACCTGCTCGACGTCCGCAGCTTGCTCTGGCAGGCTCCGCACACCGAGGACCACCGCTTCGCCCGACTGGCCCGCCGGCGGCTGCGGGCCGATTGGCTCAGCTGGGTCGGCCCCCACACCGCGGCTGACCGCCGCTTGGACCTCGACGTCGAATACCGTGATCTCATCGAGCAATACGATCTCGCCGGCCTGCCGTGGGAACGCGCCCGCTGCCGCGTTGGGTTCAGCCGGTGGCTGCGCACTCAAGGCCGGCACGAAGAGGCCGCGGTGTTGGCGCGCGCCGCTGCCGACCTCTGCCGACGCCACGGCATGGCCGCCGTGGAGCCGCCCGCTTGACCGGCCCGCTGCCGACGCGGCACGTTGGCGGCCGCTCAACACGTTTGTGGCCGTTCAAGTCGCCCGGCGTCGATCGCGCCACAAGCCATCGTGCCGTCCCGCTGCGGTTGCGTCAGGCCGGCAAGAGCCGGCGCGCGTTGTGGTAGTAGATCCGTGCGATGACCTCGGCCGACAGTCCCAACCCTGCCAACAGCGGCGTCGGCGGACCTCCCGGCGGCGGTTGGTAATCGCTGTCGGCAATCGGGCTGGGGCCTTCCCAGGTGCTCTCCCAGAGCGTGCGCTGGCACCAATAGCGGCTGACGTAGTGCTCGCGCTGGAGGGTGTGGCGCGTGACCAGATCGGTGCCGAAGAGAAAACGATCCGCGTAGCGGGTCATCAGGGATCGCAAGGCCGCCCGCCGCGGCGAAGCCTCGCGGACCTGCCATTTGGTGGCGCTGGTATCGAGCAGCAGGTGGGGATACTGTTCCAGCAAGGCTTCGAGATGATCGGGATGTTCGACGTCGCCGCCCATGTGGGCGCCGATCCAGGTCAGGTCGGGGAACAGTTCCAGCATGCGGCGCAGGCCGACGTATTGCTCGGCCTTGGTGCCGAATTTCGCGGCGTCGGCATAGACGGTTTGGAACCAGGCGTCGGGATCGGCAACGTGGACCATGATGACCTTCACGCCCGCCGCCCTGGCCCGCTTGGCTGCCTCGATCCGCCAGGGGGCATCGACGAACAGGCCGCGATCCCGGCCGCGCGGCGCCGCCCAGAACTTGATCAGCGCCACGCCGTGTTGCAGAAACGTGTCGAGGGTGCGGTAGGCGGCGTCGTCCGGCTCGTCGGCGGTCTTCTTGGAGATCATGCCGTTGAAGCGCAGGGCGTCGCCGAACCGGGCCCGCAACACGGGGATGTCGTCGGGAAAGCACATCGTCACCGTTTGCACGACGCCGAACTCCGCAGCAACCTCCAGCATCGTTTCCGCTTGGGCCAGGCTGGCGCCGGGGCCGAAACCCTTGGGAGGGCCGCTGGGGGGATCGTCGGGCCGAGTTTGCAAAACATGCGCGTGAATGTCGATGATCGGACCGGCGTAGCGGAAATGGTCGCGGCGGCGATAGTCGATGCCGGTGACGTTGTATTCGGGAGGCGCCGTGCTCATGCCGTCATTGTAGCGCGCCGGCGCGGGTTGGCTGCCCAAAGGCGGCGCGGGCGGCGGCGCTTTCGCGACCGACGACTGCCGCAGCGCTCAGAAGAGGATCGGCTTGCCCAGCAAGCGGCGAACGACCGTAAACTGGCCGCCGTGCATCAGCGTGTGATTGGCGACGAGAATGACCAGGTCGCCTCGCCGCGGGGCAAACTGTTTGAGCGGTCCCGTGGTAGCCGCGTCGAAGTCGGCCTCGGCCAGGCGCTCGACGTTGGCGATACTGGCGGCGCGAACCTTGGCGAAGGCGTCGAGATACTGGGCCTTGGTGAGGTATCCTCCCTTGGGGCCGGACACGGCGGTTTCCTTGCCATAATCGGCGGCCGCCAGGCCGGTGTCCGGATAGGCGGCGCCGGGCAGTTCGCTGAGGATGACGACCTCGGAGGTGATTAAGTGGCCCAGCTGCCAGGCGATGTTGTTGGCCATGGGCACGGGCCGCACGAGCAGATCGGTGTCGCTCAGGTCGCTGAGGTACATGGTCAGAACGGTCTGCGTCGATGTCAGGGCCGCTTTGAGGACTTCTTTACCGGTCATCGCGTCACTCCCGTCAGGTGGTCTGCACGCGCGGCGGCGGTTGGGCTGGGGTCTTTTTGGCTCGGGCCATCAGCGCACACACCGTGCCGGTCAGCACCAGGATGATGCCGATCTCCAGCGGCGCTTGGGTCGCACGGGGATAGGTCGTCCACTTGAGTTCGTACCAGGCCGCCAGCGCCGTGAAGGTCCCCAACCAGAGTAGGATCATACCGGCGAACCCCTGGACCGACCACGTTCCTAACCGGGGCGGATAAACGAGAAAGATCAACAGCGTCAAGGCCCCGAAGCGAACGTACCAGCGGTCCAGTTCATCTTGGTCGACATCGAGGTACAGGATGGCGTTGAGAATCCGACCGACGAAGGTCGTGCCGGGATCGTCTTGACCCGGTTCAAGGTCGGCCGGCGCCGCTGGCGTCGATGCAGGCATTGCCGCGGGCGGCGGCACAGGATCGCGCGGCGGCGTGGGCGGCGTGGGCGGTGGACTGGTGGACGAAGCCTGTTGCGGCGGCGATCCGGTCGCCGGCGACGGCCCGGGCGGCGGCTCCCCGGCGCCTCCCGAACGAACGATCGGCACCGCCTCTGCATGGTCGGGCTGCGCGGTGGTGCGTGCCAGCGTCTCGATCCGGTCTTGCCAATCCGTCAAGGGACAGCGCACGTTGAACAAGCCTTCCAGGGCCACGATCTCCGTCATGATCAGGTGCGTCACTCGAAAACGCAAGTTGCGCGTCCACTGCCAGCGACACGCCAGCCCGAGCAAGATCAAGAGCTGGGCCGCCAGCACAAACGCCACGTAGCCGAGGTGGATCATCACGAGGGCCGTAGCAAGCAGCTTGAGCACGTCGCAGCTTCCTTCAGGTGCGGAACGGCCGCCAGACGCCGTCCGAGTCTAAGACTTCGTTGGGTCGAAAATTCGCCTTATATTCTAGCGACCGACAGCCGGCGACATAGTAACCGAGGTAGACGTGATCCAGGCGGCGCCGGCGGGCTTCGTCGAGCAGGCACAGGACGTTCCAGGTGCCCAGGGAGCGGTGGCTGAGGCTCGGCTCGCGGAAGAAATAAATGGCCGACAGTCCTCCGGGCACGACATCGACGTAGCCGACGCCGACGAGGCGGTCGTCGAGGTAATAGCACCATTCTTCCGCGGGAAACGGATTGTCGACGAACGAGTCATGGTAGTCGGTTGGGTTCTTCGGCGCGTGGGCGGGCCAGTCCCGGACCTGTGTCTGGTGGGCGTGGAAGCGGTCGTAGAGGTCGAGCTTTGGCCGCGTGACGCTCGGCTTGCCGATCCGCAGGGCGACGACCGCCTCGTTCAACTTGCGGCAGCGGCGCTGACTGCGGTTGGGACGAAACGCGGCCGCCGGAATGCGGAGCGATTGGCAGGCCCGACAGTCGCCGCACCGCGGGCGGAAGATCGTGCGGCCGAAGCGCCGCCAGCCCGCCAGCATCAGCTGCAAGTATTCGCTCGGCGAGAGGGCAGCCACCAGCTCAAATTGGATCTGGGCGAGCTGATCGGGCAGGTAGCTGCACGGGTGAGGCGGCGAGACGTATTGAAACAACGATTGCATGTCCGTCATTTTTCCATGGTCCGGACCGACGTGCAAGGCAGAGAGTCCATAGGTTGAAGGTATGCAAGTCCGCCAAGCCGTGATCGTGGAACCGTATCGGGTGGCAGTGCGCACGGTCGAGCTGCCGCCGCCGGCGCCGAATCAGATCCTCGTCGAAACGGCCGTGAGTGCCGTCAGCCCGGGCACGGAGTTGGCGGTCTACACCGGCACGCATCAGTGGCTCCGCGACCCCAACCTGCCGGACTGGAAGTTTCCGTTCCGCGCCGGCTATAGTGCCGCGGGCACGGTGCTGGCGGTCGGCTCGGAGATCACCTTCTGCCGGCCGGGCGACCGCGTGAGTTATCCGGGCAATCACGCCTCGCACGAGCTGTTGACCGTCGGCCACGAGCGCGGTCGGGTCTGGAAGTTGCCGCCCGAATTGGATTTCGAAAAGGC
>JANWVS010000193.1 GCA_025056835.1 Gemmataceae bacterium
GCTTCCAGAAAGCCGATACGCTCGAACTCTTGCACAAACTTGATGACGTCGCCAAACTTGCCGCAACTCCAACACCGAAAACGCTGGCGCCGCGGATCGACATCCAACGACGGCCGATGATCATCATGAAAAGGACACAATCCCTTAAAGATCGGGCCGACAGGGCGCAAAGGGATGTAGCTGCCCACGACCGCGACTATGTCGTTGGCTTCCTTGATGCGTTGGGTTAGCGCTACCCGATCTTCCTTCAAGGGCCACCCGCAGGCATGGACTGTTCCGTGGCAAAAAGAAAAGGCGTCGGCGGCTGCCGCACAGGGCCAACCGCCCCGCAGGTGATTCCCAGATCCCGGACGCAAAATCCGCACGACGCCGATCCCCTTCCCTGGGACTAGGCCGATATCAACCACGCATCCCTGCTCGAACGACAACGTCGTCTTTCTCGGTACGCTGGGTGAAATCCAAACCGAATTGTATGCCCTCCGCGAAATCCGGTCAATGCGGTCTCAGCTTCGCCTGTGCCGGGACGTGCTCGGCGTAGCCGCAGAGGATCGGAGTAAGCGTCTCGGTTCCTCAACGCCAAGCGTTCGGCTGTTGTGTTCTTGAACGCGCCCGCATGCGCGAACGGCCCGACACCATGCCGCCGCCTTGGGCGATGGCTCCTTCCGCACCCGAGCGGCCCACGTCAGCCCGTCGTGCTGACGGAAGCTGCCCGTACTTTTTCCGCAGCGATGAACTCCACTCCGATTGGTGTTTTGCCATCGTCAACGAGCATCCCAACGAACTCGATCCGGTCCGGCCGTCATTCGTCGCGAGCCACCTGTGCCGTTAGGCCCTCCGCAAGATCTTTTCCATTGGTCGTCCTTTGGCCAACTCATCCACTAACTTGTCCAAATACCGTACTTGGCGCGTTAACGGATTCGCAATCTCTTCGATTCGATAACCACAAATGACACCAGTGATCCGGTGGGCATTGGGATTCAACTTGGCCGCCCGGAAGAACTCCTCGAACGTGACTTTTTGGGCAAGCAGCTTCTCCAGGGTGTTGGCGTCGTAACCTGTCAGCCATTCAATAACTTTATGCAACTCGTCCTTAGTGCGCCCCTTTTTCTCGACCTTGGCGAGATAATGCGGGTAAACCGAGGCAAAGGCCATCTTCGCGATGCGATCATCGTGATTCCCGGTGCTTTTCATACTTGCCCTCCGCAGCAGTCAGGGATAGGTCTTTAAGCCCGCACTCCTGTGCCGACGTCACCCAATCCAATGTCGCCGCGAACACGAGCCGTGCGTTCGCGCCGCCAAGCTCAAATGTTGGCCCCGCGGCCGTCTTCGCTCGCCGGTTTCTCATCGAGCACTTGCCGTACCTTCCGAAGCAGAGCCAATGGCGAGAACGGTTTCTGCAAAAAGGCCATGGTTTCTTGCACCAATCCGTGGCGTATGACGGCGTCATCGGTATAGCCGCTCATGAACAGGATCTTCATCTTTGGAAACTTCGCTGCCAAAGCTTCGGCAAGTTCCCGCCCGCTCATGCCGGGCATGACCACGTCGGTGACGAGCAAGTCGATCGTCCCCTGATGACTGTCGGCGACGCGCAGGGCGTCTCGGCCGTCCATGGCCGTCAGCACGCGGTAGCCATAAGTTTGCAGGGCGAGCAAAGCGATGGCTCGCACGCCGTCCTCGTCTTCGACGAGCAACACGGTTTCGGTGCCGCGCGGCGCCGTCGCCGGCGAACGGCCGGATCCTTGGCTGGATTCCCGCTCCTCGACGGCTCGGAAGTAAATTTTGAAGGACGTGCCGCGACCTGGTTCGCTGTAGACCTCAATATGGCCGCCGCTTTGCTTGACGATGCCGTGAACCACTGCCAGGCCCAAGCCCGTCCCCTTGCCGACACCCTTGGTCGTGAAAAAAGGCTCGAAGATGCGCGCCTTGATTTCCGGCGTCATGCCGCAGCCGGTGTCGCTGATCGTCATTCGCACATACCGGCCCGGCTGGGTGCCGACGTGCCTTTGGCAAAACGCTTCGTCCAGATCGACGTTTCGCGTCTCGATCGTGAGTTTGCCGCCCTGCGGCATGGCGTCCCGGGCGTTGACGGCCAGGTTGATCAGCACTTGTCCCAGCTGGCCTGGATCGACCTTGACGCGGTGCAGGCCAGGGTCGAGAACCGTCGTGAAAAGAACGTCTTCCCCGATCAATCGCCGCAGCATCTTTTCGGTTTCCCTGACGACTTCATTGAGATCCAGAACCTTGGGCTCCAGCATGGTCTGGCGGCTGAAGGCGAGCAACTGTCGAGTCAGGGATGCCGCACGTTCTCCAGCTTCCTGGATGGTCTTGATCGCCTCACGGTTGGGGTCGGTTGAAGACATGGAGGCAAGCAGGATTTCGCTAAAGCCGGCGATGACCGTGAGCAGGTTGTTGAAGTCATGGGCCACGCCGCCGGCCAGCTGACCGATCGCCTCGAGCTTCTGCGATTGGCGGAGCTGCTGTTCCAACAAGCGCCGCTCGCTGACGTCCACGCCGATGCCGAGAACCAACAGGCCTTGCTCTGTCGGCATACGTACGCCCGAAAAATAATGGGGAATCCGTTTGCCCTCCTTGGTCAGCAAGTCGGCCTCAACTGAAGCGTGTCCGTGCGTAATAGCCCTTCTGATCGACTGGGCGACTGCCGCCTGATGGTCGGGGGCTATCAAGTCCAGCGGGGACATGCGGGCGATTATCTCGGCGCTGAAGCCCGAAGCTCGTTCCACCGCCCTGTTCCAGCGAATTATGCGTTGTTGCGCGTCAAACAAGTACACCAGTCCCGGCAAGGCTTCCATCATCATCGCCTGCAAGCGGGTTTCGCTGTCCAGTTGCTGCTCTAAGTGCTTGCGTTCGATGGCAGCGGCGATGACGCTAGCGACGGCGACCAGAAAACTGACGTCGTTGTCGCAAAAGCTGCGCTGGCGGCGCGTGTGTGTGCCAAGCACTCCATACGGCCGGTCCTTTCCCCTGATGATCGCGCTGATGCCGCTGACGACGCCGTGTTCGTGCAGCAAAGGCGGGCCGCGAAACCGTGTCTCGGTGCGCAGGTCTTCCACGATCACCGGCTGATCCGAGAGTAACGTGTAGCCGGCCTGGCTTTCCAGGCCAGCGCTCACCGTGGCATGCCCAACCAGCCCCTCCTTCCAGCCGACGCCGGCCCGCAGGAGCAACGACTGGCCGTCGCCTTGCAGCTCGAGGACCTTACTCATTTCATTGCCAAGCACTTGTGCGACTAAACGCACGGCGTAATTGAGCACGTCCTCGACATTGTTCGTGAGGACGGCATACTCAGCGAATTTGGCCATCGCTTGCTGTTGGCGCAGACGAACCTGTAGCTGCTCTTCTGCCTGCTTCGATTCGGTGATGTCATACGTGACGCCGACCATTTGCGCCGGCTGACCGGTACGTTCGTCGCGCAACACGCGGCCGTGTGCCTTCAACCAGCGGATTTCACCGTCGGGACGGACGATGCGAAATTCGCCGCTGTAGTCCGCACCCTGTTCCAAAATGCGCGCATTGGCTTGCTGCAAGGCGGGCAAGTCGTCGGGATGGACGCGCCTGAAGAACTCGGCCAACTCGATTTCGCCCCTGTTCGGCCTCACGCCGAGAAGCTGATACATGGTCGCATCAAAATGCCCCCGGTTCGTGGCCAGGTCCCACGACCACGATCCCATTCCTCCCGCTTCCAGGGCTGTACGCAGGCGCGCCTCGTTTTCCCGACTGGCTTTTTCCGCCAGTTTTCGGTCCGTCAAGTCCCGGACGATCTTGGCGAAGCCGCGCACCCGGCCGGCATGATCGAACAGCGCCGTCAGCACGTCGTTGGCCCAAAATCGGGTACCGTTTTTCCGGCCGCGCCATGCCTCCTGTTCGTAGGTCCCGTGGGCGGCCGCGTGCTCAAGCTCCTGCTGGGGCCGACCGGCAGCAACTTCAGGCGGCTCGAAAAACATCGCATAGTGCTTGCCCATCACTTCCGCCGCCGAATAACCGGTGATCAACTCGGCGCCGCTGTTCCACGACGTCACGCAACCCGCCGCATCCATGAGGAAAATCGCGTACTCCTTGACGCCTTCCATCAACAGCCGGAACTGTTCCTCGCTGACGCGCAGCTTCTCTTCGGCGAGCTTTCTCTCGGTAATGTCCCTGGTGACGTTGGCAAAACCGACGTGCCTGCCGAAATGGTCGTGGAGGTCGGTCGTCGTGACGATGGCCCAAAATTGCGATTGGTCCTTGCGGACGCGCGGTGCTTCTTCTTCGTGGCGGCCGTCTCGCAGGGTCGCTTCATAGACCGACTGGACATGCCCCGCCGACACATCCTCGGGCCGATACAGGCGCGCGACGTGCTGGCCGAGAATCTCCCCGCGTTTGTATCCATAAATGCGCTCCGCGCCGGGGTTCCAGCTCATGATCTTCAGGGAGGGATCAACCATGAAGATGGCGTAGTCCTTTGCGGACTCGACAAACAAACGAAACGGGTCGGCGGCATGATGGGCCAGGGCCGTGGAAAAGACCGGATCCGGTTGCGCTTCGCTGGCCATGGAACACTCCTGCGCGTAAGAGCAAACGTCGCAGGCGGCCCGTTTGCATCCACCTCGTCAATTAAAAACCCCCGACCACATCCCTGATTGGGGCTGAGTCGCCGCTTGGTCATCGCAAGCAGAACAACACAAAACATCATAGCACATCGACTTTTTACTCAGCAACGTAAAAAGTTGCGGAGTCAATTGTTCCGTCTTGCCGAGGCGGAGAGTTGCTTGGCGGCTTCGATCCGACGGCCGATAGCTGATTAGGTTCGAATGCAAAACCTGCCAACCACGAGCAACGAACCCAAGTTCTTAGTGTTGGACCTTCGGCGCGTCTTCCCGCCTTGGACGGAGCTGCACGGCCAACGCATGACCAGCGACGGAGTGTTCGCAACGATGCCAACAACCGCCATGGCTGTCGGCAGTGGCGCAGCCGTGGAGCCGTCGCGAGCCGGGGATGAGTCAGCCGCCGAAAGATGGTTCGGCACCGGCTGAGACCTCGCCGTCGGCCAGCCGCCGCTTACAATGACCCTCATCTTCCGGAGCTGCCTGCCATGACTACCGCCACAGCCGCTACCGTGGTCAAACGCCTGTTCATTGATGGCCAATGGTGCGACGCCCAAGACGGTCGGACGATCGGCGTCATCAACCCGGCCACCGAGGAAGTGCTTGCCGAGATGGCCTTCGGCAGCCGCGC
>JANWVS010000194.1 GCA_025056835.1 Gemmataceae bacterium
GAATGGCGCGTGTTCATCCTTGCGAGGACCGTCGAAGCCGACGTCGGGGTTGTGGAAGCGCGGCGTCTTGCGGACAACAATGACGATCTTGCCGGCGACGTCGATGCCGCGGTAGTCGTCGTAACCGATGTCCGGCGCCGTGATGCCGTGGCCGACGAAAACCAGCGGTGCCGTGACTTTGCCCGTGCCGGAAAGGGCCATGACCTGGAAATCGACGTTGGGCTGAAGCGTGATCGTTTGGCCGAGAGGCCCGTGGAGCGCCACCTTGCCGGGATGGGCCAGCCTGGGCGCACCGCGGGTCATGGTAAACGGCTGAAACCAGGAGCCGTTGACGCCGCCGGGAACAAGCCCCGCTTGGGCAAATTGCCGGGCGATGTAGTCGGCGGCCAGGTCAATTCCTTTGGTGCCGACGCCGCGGCCTTCGCATTCGTCGGAGGCCAGGTACGTGAGGTCGGCCCGCATACGGGCGACGACGGGATCCTCTTGTCCGCGGGCAGACCACGGTACGATTACCAGGGCGAGCAGGAACAACGACGGTACACGGCGCCAGAACATGACACGGCTCCTCAACGGCACAAGAGACCATCCGGCCTCGACGCGATGTTGGTTATTCTAAAACGAACCTTGCTGCGGTGCGACTGCGGTCCTGTCTCCTTATCACGCTCTTAGCCGACAATCACGCGCGGCTGTCGCTCGGGCCGCGGCTCGGCATCACGAATCAACTCCCGAACGAGCCAAGGGACGTTGCCTTCGCCGAACAGCAAGAAGCCGATCGTGGCCCAGAGCGAGTCTTCGTCGGACCAGCCGAAATGAATTTCCGGCGGCCGGCCGGTCTTCGACAGTTCCAAGGCCAGCGAGGCGATGGCGTGGGCGATCGAGGCGCAATTACGAACGCGGATGATGAAGCAGGCCTCATCGGCAACGATCTCAATTTGCGGCGTCTGGTAAAATTCGCTGGCGTCGCCCAAAGTGGCCTCAATAAAGACGATCGGTACGTCCGGAGTCAGGCGGTGGTCCTTGCGAATTTGTGCTTCTTTTTCCTGAAGACTCCGTGTACCCGGACGGTGCGGTACGAGCACCGGAAACTCCAGCATTTTCAAGCTGTCCCATAAGAAACGCGACCGGTCGTCCACAAAGTCCAGACCCAACAGACGCAGCTCCTTGCTGCGATAAAACCGCGAGACAATCGAGACCACCAAGATGGTCAGGATGAACCAAGAAGCTATCACCAGACCGGTCGGTCGCTCGATAATGTTGGCGGCGGTCGTGTAAAAAAAGATCGCCGTGATCACGGTGTAAGGCCAATGGAGGCGGAGCAGCCAAATGCGGCCTTGATTGCTGCGCCAGCGATCGATCACGCAGGCCAGGCAGGCGCTCGACATGAGCACCAGTACCCCGGTGGCATACGCGGCACCCTGGGATTGTACATCGGCGTTGAACCACCAAGTCACGAACAGGTTGATCGCCGTGAACACCGCCACCAGCGGTCGATAGGCACGGGTCCATTCCGGGGCCATGCCGTAGCGTGGTAGATACTGGGGCACGAGGTTCAACAACCCCGCCATGGCGCTGGCGCCGGCAAACCAGAGGATGACGACCGTGCTGAGGTCGTAGAGCGTGCCGAAGATCTCCCCGAACAGTGGGTTTACAACCACGGCGAATTCGCCCGTGACCAACCGTTCGCCGTGGGCCAAATAAGCCAGCGCCCGGTCGTCAGCCGGTCCTTCCTTCTTGAGTGCTTCCGGCGGGATCAGCGTGCTCGTGGCCATGGCGGAGCCGAGAAGAAAGAAGGACATGATGACCGCGGCGGTCAACAAGAGCTTGCGGGTATTGCGGATGCGGCCCCGCGGGGCGGCGTTCGTTTCACCCGGGTCGCCGCGCACCAACGGCATGACGGCCACGCCGGTTTCGAAACCGCTTAACCCCAAGGCCAGCTTCGGAAACAGTAAGGCGCAGACAAAGAAAATGCCCCAAGGATCCGTCCCGAAGTCAAACGGTTTTTCGAATTGCCACCGACCGGCGGCGACATCTTGTTGCCAATGGAAGAGTCGGTCCGGGTGCTGGTAGAGGTACCACAGGCTGCTGGCCACCACAATGCCGTTCAATACAAGATAAACCGTCACGATCGCCACCGCCAAGCCGATCACTTCGCGAAAGCCGCGCAAAAAGGTCGCGCCCAAGACGACCAGGAAAAACATCGTCACCAACAGCTGGGAACGCGGCGCCGCCAGCGATTGAGGCCAAAGAGGGTTTTTCAGGAGGTGCGCCGCGGCGTCGGCTGCCGACAACGTCTTGGTGATGACGAAATCGGTGGCGGCGAAACCGAGCAAAACAAGGACGAGGATTTTCCCCGTCCAACCATGTACCAGGCGCTCGAGCATAGCAATGGAGCCTTGCCCATGCGGCGATTTCCCGGCGACGTAGGCGTAGACGGGCAGGGCGCCAAAGAGGGTGATGCCAACCAGGATGATGGTGGCGAACGGTGTCAACAATCCTGTGGCTTTGAAGGCGATTGACGGCTGGTAGGCGAGGGTACTGAAATAATCAACGCCCGTCAGGCACATGACCCAGAGCCAGAAGCCCTGGTGGTGGTGCGTGGGATGGGGATTGGCGGGGGCGGTACAGGCAGTGCTCACAATCGTTATGCCGTCGGGGCCGCGGGCATCGTCGTCGCGAAAAACGCGACGCGGAAATTGGCCCCACGGATATGTTACTAGGAAAAAAACCGGTACTTGCAAGCGGCCGGACGATGCGACACGGTTCACCCAGTGGAGAACTCGGGACCCCCTGCTTCTTAGGTCGGCTGTCCGTAAAATGACGCTAACGGCCTTGGGGTGAGACATTAGGAAGAAATCGGGGCGCTTCCGAATGCTTACACCGTTTTTTTGACTTATAGTGGATTGATCGCCCTTTGGAGTGGCCGAGTCCATTCTTCGGTAAAGATTGGGGCCGAAGGCGATTTGCCTGAGTTAGGATCATCGTTTCAGCGCGCCAAGGTTTGGTACGCGCCGCCGGAGTGGTTGTGCCTCTGCGATTTTGGGAATCTAACGCCGAGGATGTGCAGCGACGATGACGGTTTCCTCGTGGACAACGGCGACGACGACGGCTGCGGCGCAAACGGTGGGACCGCCCCCAACCTTGCCCCGCGGCAGCTTTTTCCAGGCCGGCGCCGGGGTGTGTTTTTGGGGAAAGGTCGGGCTTTTGGCGATCGTTCTAACGTGGTGCTACTGGACCACGCTCACCACTTTGATGGAGCGGTGGTCGAATGAGGCCCAGTATTCGCACGGCTTCTTGGTACCGATTTTTTCCCTGGTCATCCTGGCGATGCGTCGGCCGCGCCAAGTACCGCCGTGGCAGGCATCATGGCTCGGGATACCGGTTGTGCTGTCGGCGATCGGGTTGCGGTGGGCCGCGGCGGAGGTCGATTTGCAGGCTTTGGATGGCGCATCTTTATTGGTGATGCTGTTCGGGGTCACCTTGCTGGTTGCTGGCAGGCAGACGTTGGCTTGGTCCTGGCCAGCGTTGGCTTTTCTCGGATTCATGCTCCCGTTGCCGTTCGCCATGGAGGTCGCGTTGTCGCATCCGCTCCAGCGCGTAGCGACGATCGCCAGCACGTATACTTTGCAAACGCTCGGCTATCCCGCCTTAGCGGAAGGCAATGTTATCGTCTTGGAGCAAATGCGCTTGGGAGTGGTGGAGGCATGCAGCGGTTTGGGAATGTTGATGACGTTCTTCGCCTTATCGACCGCCATGGCGTTGGTGGTGCAGGCGCCGTGGCCGGACCGGATCGTGCTCATCGTCAGTGCCATTCCCATTGCGATCGTTGCCAATGTACTGCGCATCACGACCACGGGTATGGCGTACTATCACTTGGGCGTCGATAGTACTCTTGCTAAGGCGATCATGCACGACCTGGCCGGTTGGTTGATGATGCCGCTGGCCTTGGCGCTGTTGTGGTTGGAACTTTGCTACCTGAGCCGGTTGCTGGTGCCGATGCCGCGCTGAAACGCGGCCCGGAGCGTGACATAAACTCGTGCGCCCTGGAAGAGGTGGGGTCATGGACAATAGCGGGAAATTGCCGGCGGCGCTTCCGTCGATGCTGGAAACAACGATGATTCGCGGTCCGTTCGGAACAGCTACCGGCACTGTTCCGCCGGCCTTCCCCCGGCCCAGCGTCTCAAGTGCCGAGCCGCCCGGTCTGGCGGCGGGACCGACGTTCGCAAGTCTGCTACACGCATTGCGGCGGCGCTGGCTGTTGGCCACGACGGTCGCCTTGGTGGGCGGTATGCTGACCGCCGTGGCGGTCTTCATCGTTATGCCGCCAAAATACTCGGCCGAAGCTCGACTGCTGGTTGCCTCGCGCACCGAGATCGGACTTGGCTTGCAGCAACGTGAGGAGACCGAGTTTGCCATTTTCAAGTCCAACCTGCCGTCGTTGCTCAAGGCGCCGTTGAATCTCAACAGTGCCCTCAATCAACCGCTCCATGCCAACACCGGCCGTCGTGTTCGCGACCTGGCCATTGTCCGGGAGCGCGGCAGCGGGGCCGTCGAATGGCTGGAGAAGGCGATCAAGACGGACTACAACCTCGGCCCCGAAATCCTCAAGGTCACGCTGAGCGCTGAACAGAGCGATGAAGTCGCCGAATTGCTGAACGCCATCGTCTATGCTTTTCTCAATGACCTGGCGCGCAAGGAAAAACTGCGAAGCGAAGCTTTCATCGAACAGCTCCAGCGCAAACAAGAAGAGCTGGAAAGCGAACTGGGTAACCATCGACGGCGCCTCACCACGCTGGAAGCGAGTTTCAAATTGCCGAACCTTGCCGAAATGAAAAGCAAGCATGACATCGCGGTGACCAAGCTCGCTACCGTGGAAAAGAAGTACCTCGACAACCGCTTAGAACTTGCGGCGGCCAAGCAAACCTTGGAATCCCTCAGGGATCGCCTGCAAAATCCGGAGCTGATCCCGGTTTCGGAAGAGGAGCTGAAGAATTACGTCCGGAACGATCCTCGGTTCCAAGACTTGTTTAAGGGCCTCGCCAAGGCCGCGAAGGACCTCGTCGACGCGGAACTCCTCGCCAGCCGCAACACCGCCGTCATACGAAGGTATCGCGAAGCAC
Source organism: Gemmataceae bacterium (assembly GCA_025056835.1). Classification (GTDB taxonomy): domain Bacteria; phylum Planctomycetota; class Planctomycetia; order Gemmatales; family Gemmataceae; genus JANWVS01. Next base: position 5,118 of record JANWVS010000194.1, read on the forward strand.
GAGACGCCATTCAACGGTCAATCGACGCCAAGATCGAAGAGTTGCGCCCCGAACTCGAGCAAGCTTGGCGGGCGAAGTTGGTCTCGGAGCTGCGTTTGGCGGAGTTGA
>JANWVS010000195.1 GCA_025056835.1 Gemmataceae bacterium
AGCACCACGCGCATCGCATCGACGCCGAGTTGTTCGCTTGGGTGTTTCTGAGCAAGGGCGAGCAATTCGGGATAACGGTCGGCTACGTTGAACTTTGCCACCAGTTCAACGAAGGTCGCCGTGCCGCGAGTCTGGTCGAGTGCTTTGTGGAGTGCCGCGGCATACTCCGGATGGGCTTTGAGGTCGAAGGCGTTGAGACGAGCCAGCGCCTCGCTCACGATGAACCGTTGCCTTCGGTCTTCGCCGAAAGCGTCGAAGGCCAGTTTCGCAAGGGCCGTGTTCTTGCTCGGCGAAGATTTTTGGAAGTCGAATGCGCGGAATAGACGCGGAAGCTCGTCGACAGGAAGCTGAGGCAACAGGATCGCTTCAGCCAATAAGGTGGGCGTCGCCTCGCTGCGCGAAATCCAAACGATGTCTCGCACCGGCTTGGAGGCCAACGATTGGCCGGGGCCTCGGCGGAGATATTGCTCCAAGAAAGCGTTCCAATTCTTCCCGGCGCCGATCGCCAAGGCCTCCAGCAACCAGCGGTCCTTGCCATCGTACTCGCGAGCCAAGTCGGCCCAAGTCGCCGCCGCCTCGGCGGAATCGAATCCGCGCAGGGCCACGGCGCACTCGCGCCGCAAGGCCGGCGTGACGTTGCGGCGCGCCAGGATAGTGCGCACGGCCTGCAACACGTCCGCTTTTTGTTGTCGCGCTGCCCGCAGGCCAACGATGGCGATGTCGTCGTCCTCGTCGAGCAAGGCATGGTCGAGATAGTGCTTGGTCTTGCCCGGCAAGCGCGTGAGCAGCCACAGGGCCTGCGCTCGGTAGCGCGAGTCAATCGAAACCGAATCGATCAACCTCGCCGTCGGTTTCTCGGAACCTAATCCCGGGAAGTGAAACAACTTCGCCAATGCAGGTTCTGCTTTCGCGCCCATCTCGTAGAGTGCCGTCCAAGCGAGGTAGCGCGTCGCCAAGTTGGGGTTCTTCAGCGCTGCGACGGCACCGTCGGCGCTGGCGAAGTCGTGCTTGGGTACGACATACCGCATACCTTTGCCTTGAACGGAGGAAGTAATGCGAAAGATGCGGCCACGGTCTAGATCGCGCTGGGCGTGGCCGCCGACACCGGGATCGTACCAATCGGTCACGAACAACGAACCGTCCGGAGCGACGCAGACGTCGGCGGGGCGAAACCAGTTGTTCTTCTTGGCGCCGTCGAGGAGGTTGATGATCGTCGCTTGGTAGCCGGCCCCTTGCTTGGTCACGGGATAAGCGCGGACGACGCTTGGCCCGGCGTCGCAGTGGATCATCTGGCCCTGAAAAACTTTAGGCAGCAACGTCCCTTCGTAAACGCAGATGCCGGTCGGCGAGCCGGCACCGGTGTGCAGCAGGTTGGGCACGACGCCGGGGTCATTCTGGTGCCAATGTTTTTCGGGCAGGTCTTTCTCCATATTGGTGCGTTTGGTCTGCCAGCCGGCTCCGGTCATCTCGTCGACATAGCCGTAGTTGCCGTACTCCATGACAAAGTTGATGCGGACGCCGCGGTTGCCATCGTCGTCGTTGTCGGATTGCCACATGGTGCCGAAGGAATCGACGCAGACCTCGTAGTTGTTGCGGAAGTTCCAAGCGAGGGTTTCGAAGTTGACACCGGCCCCAGGGCCTTTGGATGCGTCGGGCCAAGACACCGTGGAGTCACGTCCGGGGTGGGCCAGCCAAGGCGTGTCCATGCGGAAGACCATCCCCTGCCGGTAAGGCCTGCCGCTGTCGTTGACCCGGTTGCCGGCCAGGTCGACGATCGGTTGACCGTGCTGGTCATGGACGGCGTGGCCGGTGTTGCCAAAGTTCCAATACAGCCGGCCGTCGGGGCCGAAGACGAAACTGTGGACGGAGTGATCGTGCTGCGGGGCGCCGGTCTTGGAGAAAAGCACTTCGCGCTTCGTGATCTTGTCATTTTCGTCGAAATGAAAGACCCAGACGTTCGGCGTCGCGGAGACGATGACGCGATTGCCCAGCACGCAGATGCCCATGGCGCTATCGACATCGCGGCCCTGGTAGAACGTTTTAACGTTGTCGCATTTGCCGTCGCCGTCGGTGTCTTCAAGGATGAGGATACGGTCGCCGGCCGGACGTTTGCCGTTGTTGCCGCGATAATTCATCACATCGCAAATCCATACCCGGCCGCGATGGTCGATGTCGAGGTTCGTGGGATTAGTGATGCCATCTTTTTCGGAGGCGAACAAAGACACTTCCAATTCCGGGTGGACGTCGAGGTTCCTGACGGCGTTGCGCGGATCATGCCGTGGGTCGGCCTGCTGGGCGTTGACATGGAACAGCATCGCAACGACCAAAGTAACCAGGAGGAGTAAAAACCAACGTTGCATGTCGGCCTCGGCAATCGCAGGTTTACAGGGCAATCCATTCTTCAGAGTATGATTCGCGGCACTCAAAGCAATGAACGCGCCGCCGGCCGCTTGGCCCGTTAGAATGTCGAAGCGTTACCGCGAAGCAGGCACGGACAGGAGATTCGGGGTTGACGGCTATTTTGGGAATATCGGCGTTCTACCACGACAGCGCGGCCGCCCTGGTCGTCGACGGCGCCGTGGTGGCGGCAGCCCAGGAGGAGCGTTTCAGCCGTGTCAAGCACGACGCGCGCTTTCCCGCCGCGGCGATCGACTATTGCCTGCGGGAAGCGGGCCTCGAGGCCGCTGACCTCGATTACATCGCTTTCTATGACAAGCCGGTGACGAAATTCGAACGGCTGCTGGAAACGTACCTCGCCTTTGCTCCGGTCGGCTTTCGCAGCTTCGCTCGTGCTCTGCCGATATGGCTGAAGGAAAAGCTGAACACGCGCCGCACCATCCGCCGCCGGTTGCCGCGCGCAGCCCGAGCGCCACTGGTGTTTCTCGACCATCACGAAAGCCATGCGGCCAGCGCATTCTTTCCCAGCCCATTCCCGGAGGCAGCGATTTTGACGCTCGACGGCGTTGGCGAATGGAGCACCACCACCTGCGGCGTAGGCCGCGGCAACAACATCCAACTCACCCATCATCTCGCCTTTCCGCACTCGCTGGGGCTGCTTTACTCGGCGTTTACGTATTACTGTGGTTTCAAGGTCAATAGCGGCGAGTACAAATTGATGGGCCTGGCGCCTTACGGCCGGCCGATCTATGCCGATGCCATTTACCGCAACCTCATCGATCTCAAGCCCGACGGCACCTTCTGGCTCAATATGCGCTACTTTAACTATTGCCAGGGCCTGACGATGACCAACAGCCGCTTTCATCGCCTGTTTGGGGGACCGCCGCGGCGTCCGGAGTCCGACCTGCTTCAGCGGCACATGGACCTCGCGGCCAGCATTCAAGCGGTCGTCGAAGAAGCCATGCTCCGCTTAGGGCGCGATGTGCATCGCCGCACCGGACAACGGTATCTCGTGCTGGCCGGCGGCGTCGCGCTCAACTGCGTGGCCAACGGCCGCTTGCTCCGCGAAGGCCCGTTTGACGATCTGTGGATTCAACCAGCGGCGGGCGACGCCGGCGGTGCCTTGGGAGCAGCACTGTTTGTCTGGCACCAGCTTCTGGGCCGGCCGCGCGATGCCTGTCCCGCCGACTCTCAGTTTGGTAGCTTCCTCGGACCGCGGTTCGATTCCGCTGCCATTCGCGCCTACCTCGACTCGGCCAACCTTTCCTATCATCGCGAACCGGACGAGGCCGCCCTCGTGGCGACGACGGCACGGCTTTTGGCCGGCGGCAACGTCGTCGGCTGGTTTCAGGGCCGCATGGAATTTGGTCCCCGTGCCCTCGGGGCGCGGAGCATCCTGGGCGATCCGCGAGCGGCCGACATGCAGACCAAGCTCAATGTGAAGATCAAGTTCCGCGAAAGCTTTCGACCCTTTGCCCCAGCCGTGCTTCAGGAACACGCCCACGAGTGGTTCGACTTTGCCCTGGGCCGCGCCAGCCCGTACATGTTGCTGGTCGCGCCGCTGCGTGGAGAACACCGCTTGCCGCTTTCCGAGGAACAGAAACACATCATGGCTGCGGATCCGGATCTCCGCCGTCGCCTCCGCGTGCCGCGTTCCACGGTGCCGGCGATCACCCACGTGGATTACAGCGCCCGGCTCCAGACCGTGGACGCCCGCCGGAATCCGCGGTTTCATCGGTTGTTGACGGCGTTTCACGAACTCACTGGTTGCCCCGTCCTGGTCAACACGAGTTTCAACATTCGCGGCGAACCGATCGTGTGTACGCCGGAACAAGCGTGTCGCTGCTTCCTGGCGACCGACATGGACGTCCTGGTTATGGAGGACGTAATTCTTTACAAGACAGACCAACCGCAAAGGCTTTGCGAGGCAGCCCGCGCGGAATATCAAGCCCGCTTCACCTTGGATTAAGGTAAGAGAGGAAGATGCAACGATGAGCTGGACCACCGATCCCGACCTTTGGCAGCCTGCGCCGCGAACGTTGCGGCAGTTTTCCGGGCTGTGGGTCGCGTTCTGGGCGTGTCTGGCGGCGTGGCGCGCTAGCCGGCAGGGAATGGATGGCATGGCGTGGGTACTGGCTGGTGCGGCGCCACTCGGGATCGTGGGGTTATTGCGGCCGGCAGCAATGCGCCCTGTATGGACCGCGTGGATGATCTTGGCGTTTCCCGTCGGCTGGCTCGTGTCGCGGCTGGTGCTGGCGTGCTTGTTTTACGGTCTGTTCACGCCGCTGGGTCTGGCTTTTCGGTTATTCGGCCGCGATGCTCTTGCTCTGCGGCCCCGACCGCACGACAATTCTTATTGGCGCCCCAAACCGCCTCCAGGCAACGCGAAGAGCTATTTTCGGCAATCATCGTGATAGTCGTCAGCCATGAACGAACCTCGCAAGTCGGACTTCGAACAAGCGGCCGAGCATGGCGCCGAGCCGGGGCTGCTCAGTGATTTCTGGCATTTCCTGAAGAACAACAAGAAATGGTGGCTGTTGCCGATCCTGGCGGTGATCTTGCTGCTTGGGCTGCTGTTGTTGATCTCGGGGTCGGCCGCTGCGCCGTTCATTTACACGATCTTCTGACGCCAAGCAAGCGACGAGCAGCTCTTTACTGTCTCTGCTGTTCCAACCAGAATCGGGCGCAGATCTCGGCCACGAGACGGTAGCCGGCGGCGGTGCAGTGGCCGTCGTAGGGCCAGTACATTCCTCCCTGGCGTCGTTCGGCTTCAATCAAGGCGTCGGTCATATCCAGAAATGGAATCCCAACGGTCCG
>JANWVS010000196.1 GCA_025056835.1 Gemmataceae bacterium
ATCAGACCGATGAAGCGCAATTGCCGGCCGACGATCCCGAGGCGGTGTCGCAAGGCTGTTCCGCGTCGTCTGCCGATCACCGCGAGTTCGGTGCAGGAATTCTCTAATCCAAAATAAAAAAGAAGAACGCTCGGGGACCGCCCCCGAGCGCCTTCTTGATGGGGAAGAGTTGGTGCCTGATGTTGTTGGTGCCGGCCTGAGGCGGCGCGACCCCGTGGCCGCGTCTGTCGCCGCTAGGCGAACAGCCGCATGTTCCTCGGCCGGTCATCACCAGAACGCAGCCGCTCGTTTCGCTTGCGCGCTCATTTTGAAAATTCCTCTCCCATTTCCAAACGGAGCCGGGTATACAGAGACCGCAGCAACGATTGAGCGTCGCCCACCAGTTCCGACAAGGAGGTCAAAAATGCGCCATGGCAGCTTGCTTGGGCGTGTTCTGTTCGGATTGGTAACCTTGGTGCTCTGGGCAAACATCGTGCTCGCCCAAACTCCCGGGCAGGGTGCCTATGCCGCCATCGTCAACGGCGAACCGATTCCATTGAAAGATTTGCATAATGTTCTGGAATTGCGCCCCATTTCGCCGAAGCTCAGCAAGGAATTGCAGCGCGAGATGCGGCGGGCGGCCTTGGACATGTTGATCGACGACCTGTTGATGCGTCAATTCCTGCGCCGAACGATGCCGCCCCCCAATCCAGCGGACATTCAAAAGGAATACGACAAGCTCCACGAGGCCCTCAAAAAGCAAAAGAAGTCGTTCGAGCAGTTCCTCCATGAAGGCAAGATGACGGCTGAGGCCTTACGTGCCGATATTATCGCGCGCTTGCAATGGAAAGCCTATCTAGCGGCCAAATACAGTGAACCGGAGATGCGGAGCTACTACGCCGCCAACAAGGTGCTCTTCGATAACGTGACGGTACGGGCAAGCCACATCTTGGCGCGCGTCAGCCCGTCGGCATCGCCCGAGGAGAAAATGAAAGCCCGGGCGCGGCTAGAAGCCCTGCGCGGTGACATCCTTGCGGGCAAAATTAGTTTTGAAGAAGCGGCCCGACGATACTCCGATTGCAAGGCCAGTAAGGATCGCGGCGGCGACATCGACTATTTCCCGTACAAGTTCGTCGTGGTCGAGCCTTTTGCCCAAGCCGCTTTCGCAGCTCGCAAAGGCGAAATTACCGATGTTGTGGCCACCGAATTCGGCTACCACCTGATTAAAGTGACCGACCGTACGCCCGGCGAACCGTCGCAGTTCGAGTTGATCCCCGATCTCATCCGCGAAACGATGGCCCAAGATAGCGAGCTGTATCAACGCATCCTGGCGGAGCAACGTAAGTCGGCAAAGATTGAGGTGCTCGTGGAATAACTCGAATCGTCGAGAATCCGCGTAACACATGCCTCTCATCGTGCCAAACCGACGTCGCCTCGGCGGAAATTGACTTCCGCGGCAGCGGTCGCCTCGTCCAGCACGCGGCGCAGGTAGTTGGCATAATCGCTCGGTCCCAAGGCGGCGATCAGTTGCCTCAACTGAGCGGCGTCGATGAACCCCTTGAGCAGAGCGATTTCCTCCAGACAGGCGATTTTCAGTCCTTGCCGTTGCTCCAGCGTTTGCACAAAAAGCGACGAGGCCAGCAGCGATTCAAACGTGCCGGTGTCGAGCCAAGCGACACCGCGGCCCAACGGGATCACCGTGAGCTGATTCCTCTCCAGGTAATAGCGATTGACGTCGGTGATCTCCAATTCGCCGCGCGGTGAAGGTTTGAGCGTCTCGGCAATTGCCACGGCTTGGGAGTCGTAGAAATAAAGCCCAGTCACCGCCCACGACGAGCGCGGTCGTTTCGGCTTTTCTTCCAGGCTGACGGCGCGGCGATGTTCGTCGAATTCGACTACCCCGTAACGCTCCGGATCGTTGACGCGATAAGCAAACACGCGCGCACCGTGAGTGAGCCGCGCTGACTCCACCAGGAGCGGCATCAACTCGTGCCCGAAGAAGATGTTATCGCCAAGAATGAGGCAGACCGGCTCGTCGCCGAGGAATGATTTCGCAATGAGCAAGGCTTGGGCGATGCCGCCGGGCTGGGGTTGGACTCGATAGGAAAGGTTGAGGCCCAATGCGCTGCCGTCGCCGAGCAATTCTTGGATCCGCGGCAAATCGCGCGGGGTGCTGATGATAAGAATGTCGCGCAGACCGGCGAGCATCAACACCGACAGGGGATAGTAGATGACCGGCTTATCGTACACCGGCAGCAGTTGTTTGCTGACCGCCTTGGTGAGCGGATAGAGCCGCGAGCCGCTGCCGCCGGCCAGGAGAATGGCTTTCATTGGTTTGCCTCGTCGCTCCGTCGCTCGGCTCTCCTAGCCGGGCGACGTCGCCTCGCGCCGTCCCGTTACCTTGAAGGCACCGCCGCCCGTGCAGCGCCGGTCGCTACCGCAATTCTTGGCGGCGGAGGCGTGCCCAGGGCGGTGCCATATTGTCGGACGTAGTAGTCGCGGTAACTGCCGCTGCGAGCACGCTCCACCCACGCGGCGTGGTCGCGATACCAGCGAATCGTCTCCGCGAGGCCGGTTTCCCACGAGACCAACGGCCGCCAACCCAAGCATGACTCGATGCGGGAGGGGTCGATTTCATAACGGCGATCGTGGCCGGGACGGTCCTTCACGAAACGAATCAACGACGTCGGCTTTCCCACGGCGCGCAGGATCGCCTCGATGACCTCCAAATTGCGGCGTGGATTGCGGGCGCCGATGTGCCAGGTGGTACCCGGCTCGGCGTGCCGCAAGACCGCAAGAATCGCCCGACAATGATCGACCACATGAATCCAGTCGCGAATCTGGCGGCCATCGCCATAAACGGGGATCGGCTCGTCGCGCAGGGCGTTGGTTAGGACCAGCGGAATGAGCTTTTCGGGAAACTGTCGTGGACCATAGTTGTTCCCGCAGCGTGTGATCACGGTGTCCAGGCCGAAGGTCCGGTGGGCGGCCCGCACCAGGTGCTCGGCCGCAGCTTTCGAAGCCGCATAGGGACTGTTGGGAGCGTAGGGGGCGTCTTCGGCAAAGCCGTTGGGCGCGTCGTCCGCCAGGCTGCCGAGCACCTCGTCGGTGGAAATCTGCACGAACCGTCGGACACCGCACTGCCGCGCCGCATCCAGCAAGACTTGCGTGCCGAGGACGTTGGTTTTGACGAAGCCATCGGCAGCGGCGATACTACGGTCGACGTGCGATTCGGCAGCGAAATGGATGACGGCATCGGCACCGGAGGCCAAAGCCGCCCGGACGGCCTCGGCGTCGCAGATGTCGCCCCGGATAAAGCGATGCCGGAGCGGATCGAGATCGCGCAGGTTGTCAAGACTACCCGCGTAGCTGAGGGCATCGAAGCTGACAACGTGGCAATCCGGCTCCTCGGCGAGCACCAACCGCACGAATGCCGAGCCGATAAACCCAGCCGCCCCGGTCACGAAGAGGCGGCGCCAGCAGCCCTGCCGACCGGCGTCTCCTTCCGCACACCCGGATCTAGCGACGTAGGGGGCCATTGAGGACTCCCTTCCTCACCATTGGCGAGATACACTCTTTCCCCGCACCTGTTATTATTAGAGCATAATTGGGCAACGGGGTAAATGGCGACTTTGCGGGCTTCGGGTTGCCGTCGGCCGTCGCCGAGAGTTGGAGAGGGATGCAGCGATGACCGCTGCCACAGGGCGTCCCAGTGAAGGTTCACGACCAAGCTTGATGGAATGGTCGCGCGAGCAACTCGACGTGTTCGACGACGCGGTGTTCATTCACGACGCCTCCGGACGGATTCTCGAAGCCAATGCCGCTGCCTGCCGCCGCTTGGGTTATTCGCGCGACGAATTGCTGCGGCTGACGACCGCCGACATCGACGACCCGGAATTCGCCGTGGGCTTCGCGGAACGGCTCAACCACCAGTTGGCCGAGGGGACGTTTCGTTGCGAGGGAATCCATCGCACCAAGAGCGGCCAGCGTATCCCGGTCGACATCAATACGTCGTGCATTAGCTGGCGCGGGCAGCCGGCGATCTTGGCCGTCATGCGCGACATCACCGAACGTAAACGAGCAGAGGCGGCCTTGCGCGATTCGGAGGCGCTGTATCATTCCTTGGTCGAATCGCTGCCGCAAAACATCTTCCGCAAGGACCGGGCCGGCCGCTTCACGTTCGGCAATCGCCGCTTCTGCGATACCTTGAAGGTGTCCTTCGAAAATCTGTTAGGTAAAAACGACTTCGACTTTTTCCCCGAGAATTTGGCCCGCAAGTACGTCGCCGACGACCAGCGCGTCATGACGACCGGCCAACCATTCGAGACCGTTGAGCAACACCATCTGCCTGATGGCTCGACCATTTACGTCCAGGTCATCAAAACCCCGGTGGTCGACGCCGCCGGCAACGTCGTCGGCATACAAGGCATTTTCTGGGACGTGACCGAAAAAAAACTGGCCGCCGATGCTTTGGCCCAATCCGAGCGGCGCTATCGGCAACTTACGGAGTCGACGCTCGACGCCATCGTGCTGGCCAACCAGCATGGGGCTATTGTCTTGTTCAACCCCGCTGCCGAGCGGATGTTTGGCTGGAAGGCGGAAGAAATCCTGGGCCGGGAAACGTCCGTACTGGTGCCCGAAGAATATCGGGAACTGCATGAGCAGGGCTTTCGCCGCTACGTGGCCACGCGCCAGCCGCGGATGATCGGCCGCACGGTGGAAGTGAAAGCCCGCCGACGCGACGGCAGCGAATTCCCCGTCGAAATCGCCCTCAGCGCGCTTCCCCTGGGCGAGGACCAGCACGGCGCGGTGCAGTTTTTGGCGGCCATCCGCGACCTGACGGAACGGAACAAAATGCGGGCCGTGCTCGTGCAGAACGAAAAACTGGCGTCGATCGGCCTGCTGTCGGCCGGCGTGGCTCACGAGATCAACAATCCGCTGGCCTTCGTCGGCAACAACCTGGCCGTGCTGGAACGCGATTGCAAAGGGCTGCTGCCGCTGTTCGCCCTGCTGGACGAACACCGCGGCGCTTTGCGCACGGCCCTGCCCGACCTGGCCCGCCGCTATGAAGAAATTGCCGAGGCAATCGATCTGCCCTACATCCGCGAGAACTTGGAGCGTCTCTTGCAGCGCACGCGGGAGGGGGTCGAGCGCGTGACGCGCATCGTCCACAGCCTCCGTGGTCTGGCCCGCACCGATTCGCCCGCCCCGCAACCGGCGTCGCTCGCCGACAT
>JANWVS010000197.1 GCA_025056835.1 Gemmataceae bacterium
CAAACGCAGGCCATAAACGGCGCCGCTGGCACCGGTCATGGCAACCACCAAATCGTGGGACGCGGGGGGCATACGACGACCTATCTGGCGAGCAACCACCTCACGACACGATTTTCGACTGATCCGCCGGCGAGTCGATCGGCGGAGGGGCCGGCTTCGCCGCCGGAGTGTGCAAGATTCTGTCAGTGACGCTTTCCAGGGGTTGGCTCATCGGTTCGACGATTTTGGGCATTTCCGCGGGACTGCCGGTCACGACCGGGCGACGCAGGAAGCGGTACGTGAAATAACCGGCGATCCCAAGCACAACCGCCAGGATGATCACGTGCTTGACGATCCCAAGGTCGTCGCTGACGATTTTGACGGCGCTGCCGGCGAAAAAGTAGCCGAGAAAGAACAACAAGCTCACGCCGGGAAGGGCGTAAATGCCGTCGGCGATGAGGAAATGAGTCAAAGGCAAGCGAGTGATGCCGGCGCTGAGGAAGATCGGCGCGCGAATGCCTGGAGTCAAACGGGCAAACAGCAGGATCTTGATGCCGTACTTGTGGAAGTTTTCGGTGATGCTGGTCAATTTCTCCGGCGTCAGCAGGTGCTTCTGCACAAAGGGACTTTCGACGATGCGCGTGCCCCAGAAACGGCCGATGAAGTACAAAAAGCTGTCGCCAATGACGACGCCGATAATGCACACCGGCAGCATGATCCAAACGTAAACGACGGCGCCATCCGTATCGCCGCCACGAAAGCCGCCAGCCAGCGCGCCGCCGACAACGATCGGCAGTTCCTCGGGCATCGGGAAGCCGAGTCCCGTCAGCAAAATGCCCACGAAGACGCCGACGTAACCCCAACTTTGCAAAAACTCTTGCACCCGAATTCCTCGGCAACCGCAGGGACAACAGCCGGGCGACGACCGCAAGCCACTATTATGACGGAAGCGCCGCGCGCCGAAAAGAGCGCCTGCGGCATCGGCTGCGGGCAACCCAGGCTCGGAGGGATCGGCACGCTGCCGTCGACGCCGGGCCTGAAATTTCGCTCGTGCCACTCGGTCCGGCTGCCAATCGTGCCTCGTCCTGGGTCAGCGCGTGCGGGCCACTTCGTCGAGCAGCCGGCGCCAAGTCTGGACGATGACGGTCGAAGCGTTTGTCTCGAGATAGCTCGAGCGCGCCCGCCAGGTTTCATAGCCGCCCAAGGCGTGTTGTTCCGGCGTTGGCAGATAGCCGTTGTAGCCGTTGGCGAGTTCGATAGTGAAGGTCGGTTTGAGGGGGCTGAGGCGTTTGATCTCCAGACCAATTTCCACGAAAGTCTCGCACGGATTCGCCACGATGCCAAGCTCGCCGATGCGGATGGCTTGGAGAATTACCGGCACCTTGGCCGGATACTTGGCCACCAAGACGGTCTCGCGGGCATAGATCTCCGGCAAGGTCGTGAGCACTTTTTTGTTGGCCGCGGCCGCTTGGGCCAGGATTTCCTCGGCGCGGCGCATTTCCGCTTCGCTGGGCCGGCGGACGCCCAATTCAATCTCCGCTTGAGCCATGGCCAGCGACACGTGATCGTGATGTCGAATCTTCTTGTAGGCTTGGTGGGCGGCTTGGGCGACGCTGTCGGCCACGATGCGGATTTGTTCGCCGGGCTGTTGCTGGCGTGCTGGGAGGCGGAAGTTGATATTGTTGATGTCGCCGCTGGTCCCGTTGGACATGATGCCGACAAAGGTCGGGTCGGCCCCGAGCAGGGCGCCGATTTTCTCGGCGAAGACGCCGAAATAGTCAGCCGAAAGCTCCGGAAAACCGCCGACGTAGTGGAGCGAATAATTTGCGAGCAGGGCGAGCGGCTTCCCGTCGACGGCTTGGACGCTGACGACGGAAACATCCGGATCAATCGGGCCGGCAGGTTCGATCAAGTCGTGGTGGGCACGCGGCGGATTCATACGCACCCGGTCGAACCCGCCGAAGGGATTGGCGAGCAAATCCTTGGCGCCGACTTTCCAGCGGCGGTTGAAGACCTGGGTGGGGTCTTGAGCGACGCCCCATCCGACGCGCGCCGGTGCCAGTCGCTCCACCGCCGCGACGATGCCGGCGGCGATTTTGGCAGCGAGAAATTTCTGGTATTCGGGATCGGGTTCGCTCTGGAATACGCCTGCGACGGTCGGAGCGCTGTGCGTGTGCGTGGCGGAAATGAGGATGCGGTCGCCAGGAATGCCGGTCGCCTTGGAAGCCAGCGCCTTGGCGGGATCAGCGACCGCGCGCGGGATCATGCAACTGTCGCAGACAGCCAAGGCGATGCGCGTGGCGCCATCATCCAGCACCAGGCAACGCGCGTGCAAACGGTCGTGGGCCCGGGTCGCTTGGCGATCGGTCATGCCGCCGTTGACGGAGATGGGGAATTTCGTCGGCGTAATGTCCTGGGCGTAGGCCCCGGCGCGAAACACTTTCGTTTGCTGGGCACCTGCCGGTCCGGCCCAGAGGATGAGGGAGACCAGCCCTCCCAAGCCCCAGATCCAGCGGCTTCGCTTCATGGTGGAAACTCCCGTCAGCAGGTACGATTGACTGTCGTTATCTTACGAAACGGCGTGGGCGGCGCGAGCCTTGCGGCGCTTGGCCCTTGCTTCCAGCGCAGATAGAAAAACTACATGAAGCGCGAACGGGCACATGGCCTGGAGCGATGGGCGCTGGTCCCGGGAGCGGTGTGGGCCTGGGCCTGCTTGGCAGCGCCGGCAGCCGCCCAAGAGTTTCCCCGCGGGCCGGGATTCTATTTCAATCCTTACCATTTGGGAGTGTTCCTCGCGGCTTATTTGCTCTGGGTCCAGCTGTGCAATTTCGTCGATAGAGATGCCCAGAATCTTCAATTGAGCCGAACCCCGTGGAACCCGCTGATGGTGGGGCTTGGGGCCGCCGGCCTTCTCGCCTTGTGGCTGGTACCTAACTTTTGGCTGGGGCTGCCGTTGTTCTTGGTTCCTTTCGTCGCCGTCTTTGTCCTCTACGCCCGGTGGCGCAATGAAGAAGTTCCCAAGGAGGAGCGCATCCTCACCCCCCAACATTGGCGCAAGCTCGCCGCAAAGTACCTCCGCCTCCGCTTTCGAGAAGAGGAAAAGTCGTCCGGCCCGAAATATCCGATCCGTTTCATCGGCAAGAGCTTCGACGAAAAGAATGAAGACATCGATCGGGTCAAACGGGTCCAGGAATCGAAAGGCTACAAAGGCGCTCTGGAAATGGTCTATGAAGCGATCCAGCGCCGCGCCACCGACATTCACTTGGAACCGACCAAGGATGAAATGATGGTGCGGCTGCGCATCGACGGCATCCTGGTCAACGCCGATCCTTTTCGCCGCGCGATGGGCGACGCGGTGATCAACATCTTCAAAGTGTTGTGCAATCTGGACATCTCCGAGAAGCGCAAACCGCAGGACGGCAGCTTTTCGGCCCAGGTGGAAGATCGCTTCGTCGATTTCCGCGTGGCCACGGCCGGCAGCGTCCAGGGCGAGAAGATGGTCATTCGTATTCTCGACAAGTCGGCACAACTGATCAGCCTCACCCAGCTGGGGATGAAAGATCGCATGCGCGACCAGGTGCGCAACATCGTGATCCAACCCCACGGCATGTTCATCGTGTGCGGCCCCACCGGCGCCGGCAAAAGCACGACCCTCTATGCCGCCCTCAATGAACTCGATCGTTACTCGACGAACATTATCACCGTCGAAAACCCCGTCGAATACAAGCTCGACAACATCACGCAAATCGAAGTCAATCCCAAGGCGGGCAAGACCTTCGCCGGCGAGCTGCGCAGCATCCTCCGCCAAGACCCGGATGTGATCATGATCGGCGAAATCCGCGATCAAGAAACCGCCGAAATCGCCTGTCAGGCTGCCCAGACCGGCCACATGGTCTTCAGCACGTTGCACGCCAACGACACCGTCACCGCCCTGGGCCGTTTGCTCGACCTCGGGGTCCAACCGTTTATGATTTCCAGCGCGATCTCGGCCATTCTCGGGCAACGGCTGGTGCGCATCTTGTGTCCGGAGTGCAAGGTCAAATACAAGCCGGATCCGGCGCTGCTGGCGCGGGCCAACCTCCCCGCCGACAAAATCAAATACTTCTACCGCCCCCCCGAGGAAGGCGAGCGTACCGAAGTGTGTCGCCACTGCGGAGGAACCGGTTACTACAAACGCACCGGCATCTTCGAATTGTTCGTCATCACCGACAAAATTCGCGAGATGATCCGCGAAAACCCCGACCTCGCCGCCATCAAGGCCGAGGCCATGCGCAACGGCATGCGCCCGCTCGCCGAAGACGGCCTGCGCCAGGTGATCGAAGGTGTGACATCCATCAATGAACTGCTCCGCGTCGCCAAGTAGAGGTCTCAGTCCAAGATGTTGATCGCCATTACTATCTTTATCATGGTCGCCGTGGCCTATGCCCATCTGCGCGGCGGATTGTTTACTGCCTTGTGCATGTTCGTCAACCAAATGGTCGCCGGTCTCATCGCCTTCGGTTTTTTCGAGCCGATTGCCGAGCAGCTTGAACGTTCGACGCGCGACACGTTTCTGGCCGGCTACGAAGATTTCTTCGCCCTCATCGGCCTGTTCGCCGTCAGCCTGGGATTGTTGCGGTTGGTCACCAATCTGCTCGCACCGGAAATGCTCGATTTCTCCGGCAACGTGCAGTACCTCGGTGCACTGATCGGCGGCTTCTCGGGTTATTTGCTCGCCGGTTTTCTGATCTGTGCTCTGGAAACTCTGCCCTGGCACGAAAACTTTCTCGAATTCCGACCGATGACCGGACCGGACCAGGGCCTGCGCAGCGTCTTACCGCCGGATCGCGTGTGGCTGGCGACGATGCGCTACGCCGGCGCCCATTGCCTGGCCTGGGAAGAGGGCAGGATCGACGAAGATTTCCCGGATTCGCCCTACTACCGCTATCTGACATTCGACCGCTACGGCACGTTCGAGCAACGCTATCTCCGTTACCGTCGCTTCAACGAGCAGCGCGGACCGCGCCTCTACCAACGCGAACTCGAGAAGGAACTCTATCGAGACTACTGACCGTGTCGGCCCGGCCGACGCAGAACCGCGGACGTGAGGGTGATCGGCCGCCGCGCCGGCTTAACCCGCCCCGGTCGCCAACGCGGGGCCCAGCGCCGCCAAGCGGTGTCGGCAGTCCAGCGCCAGCCGGCGCCGCCGTTGCAAGCCCCTTCGCTACGGCTGTCCG
>JANWVS010000198.1 GCA_025056835.1 Gemmataceae bacterium
CGGCGGCGACGCAACTCCGGGTCGGTCATGTTGAATTGCACGACGCAGCCTTCGAGCATGGCCGCTGCGTTGCGTACATCGCCGTGGGCGTTGGCCAGCTCGGCCAATTGCCACAGCAGCGGACCATCGCCCGGCAGCCACAAGGCAAGCTGCTGCACCAAGGCGACGGCGCGAGCTGGGAGTTTCTTTTTCTCCGCGGCGGCGATCGTGCCCGGCTCGAAGCGGCCTAGGTCATTGACGTAACGCACCCCGAACAAATCGTCCAGCCCGGCTGCTGTCCGGGGCGACCTCATGCGGAGGAGGACGAGCTTCAAATGCAGCTCCTCGGCGGCCTGCCATTTGTCGGGTGCTAGGCGGACCGCTTCCCGCAAGGCGTCGGCGGCGTGGGACATGTTGCCCTGCAATTGCAAAGCAGTGCCGAGATTGGCCGCGATGAAAAAGTGATCAGGATGTTCCCGCTGGGCGGCGCGAAGGACGGCGACCGCCTTGGCAACCTCCCCGAGGCGCACATACAAGGCGCCCAGGTCGGCTTTTTCGTCGGCGCTGAGCGACTGCTTGCCCTGCAGCCTGGCTGCCTCCTCGAGATAGCGGGTCCGAGCGGGATTTTCGTCGCCGACGCTTGGTTTCGCAACGCTCAGGTTGCGCAGCGTCCGCTGGTCCAGCAAGAAGCCGCGCCATTGCGACGGAAGCTCCGCATACGCTTCGCCGGAGTAGTACAGTCCCGCCGAGCACGGCGCCGCGGTCAGCGACAGCCAGGCGCTCCCGACGAGGACGCAGCGGACCATTGTACATCGGCCGAGGTTCGTGTAATGTATCACGACTTGCCCGCGCCCCATGTCCACGGCTGCACCGCGTGAGAGAACGTCATGGATCATTTTACTTATCGCCACCGCGTCCTGCACTGCGAAGAGGTATCGGTCGCCGACTTGGCCGAGCGCTTTGGCACGCCGCTGTACGTGTACAGTCGGGCGACCTTGCTGCACCATTTACGGCAGCTCCAAGAGGCCTTTGCTGCCGTCAGGCCGTTGATCTGCTACAGCATCAAGTCCAACAGCAACCTGCACATCGTTCGCTTGATGGTCGAGCACGGCACCGGCTGCGACGTCACCAGTGGAGGCGAATTGTACCGAGCGCTCAAGGCCGGCTGCCCGGCGGAAAAGATCGTCTTCGCCGGCGTCGGCAAGACCGACGCGGAAATTCGCACCGCCCTGGACCGGGATGTTGCCTTGTTCAACGTCGAGAGCGAAGGCGAACTGTTGGCGATTGCCGACCTCGCTCGCGCCGCCGGTCGTGTGGCCCGCGTCGCGCTCCGCGTCAATCCCGATTTGCCGCCCAAAACGCACGTCAAGACCGATACCAGCGTCAAAGGCGTCAAGTTCGGGCTGGACATCGAAACCGTAGTGGAATTCGCTCAACGCCTGGTCGGTCACCCCCACGTTCAAGTCGTCGGCCTGCACATGCATCTTGGCTCACCGATTTTGTCGGTAGAACCCTACCGTCAAGGGATCGAAAAAGGGCTGATTCTCATCGACAAGCTGCGGGCTCAGGGCCATAGAATAGATGTCTGGAACATGGGCGGTGGTTTCGGCATCCACTACCGCAAGCAAGAGGCCCTGCCGGCCAGTGCCTTCGCGGCGGTGATCGTGCCCGGCATCCAGGCGTCGGGCTGTCGGCTGATTCTCGAGCCTGGACGGTTCATCGTCGGCAACGCCGGCATCCTCGTCAGCCGCGTCATTTACACGAAGGACTCCGGCGGCAAGCACTTCGTGATCCAAGACGCGGCGATGACCGACCTGGTGCGGCCGACGCTGTACGACTCCTTCCACCGCATCTGGCCGGTGGCGCCCCCCGCCGACGTGCCCGCGCCGCCGAGCGATTATGAAGCGGACCTGCCGGGCACGATCCGCAGCGACGTCGTCGGCCCGGTGTGCGAATCGGGCGATTTCCTGGCCAAGGACCGGGCCTTGCCGCCGGTCGTGCGCGGCGACTTGCTGGCCACGTTCAGCGCGGGCGCCTACGGCATGGCCATGGCCTCGAACTACAACGGTCGGCCCCGTGCTGCCGAGGTGCTGGTCGCCGGCCGCGACGCGATATTGATCCGACGTCGGGAGACGTTCGAGGACCTGGTGCGACCGGAAGTCGAAGTGTAAACGGACCGCTTGGAGGTACTCCCTTGTCCCCGCATCGCATCTCGGTCGCCGTGCTGCTCGCTCTGCTGGCGATCTCGACACCGACTCTGGCTCAGCCGGACAAGGCCGACGACAAGGCCAACGACAAAGACGCCGAGGCCGTCCGCCGGCGTCTGGCCCGCGCCGAAGAAGAATATCGCAACTATTTCAAGCGGCCCGAGACCCCCTTCGAATTCTGGGCGGCCATCAAGCACGAGTTTGCCGTCGGCAAATTCGACTTGGCGGCCCTGCACCTCGACCAACTGCTCAAAAAACTCCCCGCCGAGGAGGTCGACAAGGCGCTTGCCGCCATCGAAAACGCCGAAGGCATGTCGACCTTCCTTAAGCTTACGCTCGTTAAAGACAAAGACTGGAGCGACAACGCCGCCCTGCAAAAAGAGGCGCGGGACAACGTGGCGGCGCTCATCCAGCGCGTCACGGCTGCCGTGGAGAGCAGCCTCAGCGATCCGCAGCGCTTTGCCAAGTTCATCCCTCGCTTGGCTGCTCCCTCCCCCGAAGAACGCAATTTCGCCTTCGCCCAGATCGACCGCGCCAAAGATCGGGCGGCCCCGTACCTGATCGAGGCGTTGCGAACCAACGTCGGCAAGCCGCTGCATCGCGCCGTGACCGACGCGATGGTCCAGTTCGATGCCGACATGGTCCCCGCCTGGCTCGAAGTTTTCAAGGCCGCAAGCCCCGAAGACGCCAAGGACACCGACCTGCGGGCCACGCTCTTGGACATCATCCTCCGCCGCCACGATACCCGCGCGGTGCCTTACCTTTGGCACATGGCCGCCTCGAAAACGTATCCGCCGTTCATCAACGCCGCCGCCCGACATGCTCTCGCCCGATTGACCAACACCGAAATCGACAAGCTGCCGCCCGCCCACATCGCCTTGACCGAATTGGCGGAGGCCCACTACCAGCACAAAGTCAAATTCCCCGCCGGTAAGCCGATCCGCGTTTACCCTTGGGACGGCGTGCGGCTGGCCGCGAAACCCGTTGAACTGAACGTCCGCCAGGCCGAGGAGTTCTTCGGCAAACGCTATGCCCGCGAGGCGCTCGAGCTGAAACCCGACTACCGTCCCGCCCAGATGGTCTTCCTCAACCTCACGCTCGAACGGGCCTACAGCGCCCAGCTCGACCAGGCCATCCTCAAACGCATGCCACCCGCGGTACAGCAGTTGATCGGCATTATCGACGGCGATCTGCTCCTCCGCGTGCTGGACCGAGCACTCGATGAAAACAACCTGCCGGTGATCCTCGCTGCGACGCAGGCCCTCGGCGAGCGCGGTGAATTCAGCGCCGCGCGGCCGGCCATCGGCGGGGCGCCGCGCGGAATCACTCGCGCCTTGTACTATCCCGACCGGCGCGTGCAGTTCGCCGCCGTCATCGCCTTGCTGAGGATGCCCGCCCCGGAAACGCCGATTGCCTCCGCCCGGGTTGTCGACATCCTTCGCCGGTTCGTCGCGGGTGCGGCAGCGCCGAAGGCCCTGGTGGTCTTCGTGCCGCCCGACCAAGCCGCGGCCGTCCGCCAGGCCTTCAAGCCAACCGGACTCGAACCAGTTCTCGTCGATTCGCTCAAGCAGGGCTACGAACATCCCTTTGGCCTGGCCGACGTCGACGTAGTTTTTCTCCACGGCAGCGAGTTTCGGGCCATCCCCTACGCCATCTCCCAACTCCGCGGCGACGCCGACCTGGGCAACGTCCCCATTTTCCTTCTTGACCCCAAGGACAACGACCCCGCCCTCGCTCGCTTGGCAACGAAATACCGCAACGTCAAGGTGTTGCCCGAAGGCCTGCTTAAAATGGGCGAGGAACTCAAGACCGAGATCGACGAGGCCATCCGGGCCGCCGCGGGCGCTCCCCTCAGCACTGCCGAACGCAAAGCACTGCTCATCGGGTCGCTCGATCTCTTGTGGCGCATGGCCCGCAACGAGCTGCCCGGCTACGACGTGCGCCCGGCCGTCGACGCCGTGGTCACGGCCCTCCGCTCGCCCGATGCGGCGCCGTTGGCTCTGGAGATCCTGGGGCGCTTGCCCGGGACCATCCCGCAGACCCGATTGGCGGCCGTCGTCCTCGACAACAACGCCGACAAGCTCCGGCTTGCCGCCGCCTTCGAGCTTAACCGCAACTTCCAGAAATACGGCGTGGCCCTCGATCGCGACCTGATGAGCCGCCTCAAGAAGGCCTACCAGGAAGCTAGCGACCCCCAGCTCAAGGCCGAGTTGGCGATCACCATGGGCGCCTTCGGGCCGACCACGCAGCTGACCGGCACGCGACTTTTGCACTTCCGTCCTGAACTCCCGGCCCCGCCGCCTCCCAAGAAAGAGGACAACTGACCACGGCTCGCTAAGATAATCGTCGGCAAGCCATGCTCTTGGACAAAGTTTCCAGCCTGTCCCGCCAGCGGATCATGCGGGCGGTGTTGCGGATCGAAGCGGACTTGACTGTCGAGATACCGTTGGAGGAATTGGCCGCTTCGGTCGAGATGTCGCCCGGCCATTTCCATCGCGTATTCGTGGAATTGGTCGGTCAGACCCCAGCCGCCTACCTGCGCCGCCTGCGCCTGGAACGGGCGGCGATCTCGCTGATGATCACGAACGCTGCGGCGGTTGACCAGGCCAGTCTCGTGGGCTACGACTCGCGCGAAGGCTTTATGCGCGCTTTTCGACGGCATTTCCGTTGGACGCCGGAAAAGTTCCGCCAGCGCGCCCAACACCAGCTATGCCGCCGGCTGGCGCGCAGCCGCCGGTGCGGCTTTACGGCCGACCAGGTCCAGATCACCGATCAGCCCCCGCGGCGTTGTGCTTTCCTTCGCTCCTACGATTCGTTCCTGTCGGTGGCGGCGGTCTCGTGGCGGATGCTCCAATTGGCTGCCCGGCTCGCCCCCTCGGCAGGGGCAGAACTTTTCGGCCTGGTCTACGACGACGATTTTATTACTTCCCGCCGACACCGCCGTTACGACGTCTGCCTGACGATTCCGCCCGATTACGAACCGCCGCCCCCGTTCGCCG
>JANWVS010000199.1 GCA_025056835.1 Gemmataceae bacterium
AGCAATCTAATACGCATGGCGGATTCCTCCGCAAACGAGACAACGGCGTCATCATACGCCGCGGCCGACAAAAAAAGCCGCGCTATCCCACCCAGCGCCGCCGGTGCGGCCCGCGAGCTTGCTCGCCGTGCGGGGGCGGTCGCCATATCCGTTGGTCTCGTCCCCGACGAGCAAGCCGGCGGGCTGCGAGCTTCGGACCGATCTCACTTGTCGGTCTTTTTCTTGCTGTCCTTGGCGTCTTCGCCGGTTACCAGCTTCGCGAGCTTCTGCCGCTGCGCTTCGGTCAAGACTTTGAGCCGCGCCTGGTTGCGTTCGGCCTCGAGTTCCTTGATCTTCTTGGTCAACTCGTCGATTTTCGCCTTGTACTCGGCGTTGATCTTGTACACCTCTTCCTTCTGGGCCGGGGTCAAGTCGAGATCCTTCCACCCCGGGGGTAACTGGCCTTTGATCTTGTCTTTTTTCTCCTGCGATGGCGAGGCGCCGACCAGGAGCGCCATGGCGAGCAGACACAGTGCCAACGACAACAGTCCGCGAAACATACCTGCCTCCGCGCTGCGAGGAAATCGATGTGCCGTCCCGGCGAACCAAGCTCCTAGCATCCCATTAGAGCGAGTCCTGCCGCGGCGTCAACGAGCAACGACCTTTTTTTGCCGGGCGTCGTGGCTGCTCAGGACGTTGCACCGCCTCGGACCGCCGGCGGGGCGCCGAACCGGGCCGTGTCCTGAGGTCGGCGTTGCGGCTAGACTAGCGAAGTGAATGCCATCGGCTCCGCGACTGATCGACTCGCCCTCCACGGCGGTCCGGCCGTTTGCCCGAGCGGACCGCCGCCTTGGCCTCCCCCGGATGACGAGGTCCTCGACGCGCTGCGCGCCGCCTGGACCGACGGCACCTGGGGGGTCTACCAAGGGCGGCACACCGCTGCCTTGGAAGCGGCCGTGCGCGACCTCTGGGCCGTCGAGCATGTGGTCCTGTGCGGCAGCGGCACCTACGCCGTCGAACTCGCCTGGCGGGCGCTCCGTATCGGCCCGGGCGACGAAGTGCTGATGGCCGCTTACGATTTCCCAGGGAATTTCCTCAGCGTCCATGCCGTCGGGGCGCTGCCGGTGCTGGTCGATGTCGCCGCCGACAACTGGAACCTGGCGATCGAGCAACTCGACGTCGCGTACAGCCCGGCGGTGCGAGCGTTGTTGGTGTCGCATTTGCACGGCGGTCTGGTGGCCATGCGACAGGTGATGGACTGGGCGCGCCAGCGCCGCGTCGCCGTGGTCGAAGATGCCGCCCAATGCCCCGGGGCCGTGGTTCAAGGCCGACCGGTCGGGACGTGGGGCGACATCGGCATCCTCAGTTTCGGCGGTTCGAAGTTGCTGACCGCGGGCCGCGGCGGAGCGGTGATCACCAACCGGGCCGACGCCGCCCAGCGGGCCCGCACGCACCAGTTGCGCGGCAACGTCGTCTGTCCCTTGTCGGAATTGCAGGCGGCGGTCTTGCTGCCGCAACTGCGACGGTTGAAGGAGCGAAATCGCCGCCGCCGCGCCAATGTCGCCCGCTTGCTCGAGGCGCTGGGCGGCGTGCCGGGCCTCAGGCCGCTGGCGGCTCGCGACGGCGACGAGCCGGGCTTTTACAAACTCGGCTTTCACTACGAGGCCGAAGCCTTCGGCTTGCCGCGCGAGCAGTTCCTGGCCGCGGTGGGGGCCGAGGGGATCGCCTTGGGAGCGGGGTTTGCGGCGGCGCACGTCGGCCGTTCGCCGAGACGCTATCGCCGCGGCTCGGACTTGACGGAGGCCGAACGCGCCCATCACGGCTGCGTCGTGCTCCACCATCCCGTGTTGCTGGGCGAGCCGCCGGCGGTGATGCAAGTGGCG
This sequence comes from Gemmataceae bacterium, assembly GCA_025056835.1. Lineage (GTDB taxonomy): Bacteria > Planctomycetota > Planctomycetia > Gemmatales > Gemmataceae > JANWVS01. The sequence goes on from JANWVS010000199.1 coordinate 1,863, forward strand.
GAGGCGATTCGCAAGGTGTATCGCCACCGAGCTTCCTTAAGCAGCTCGCTCCAGGGGAGGCTGCGCCAAGCAACGTCGTCCGCCTCGGATCGAATGACGAACGGGTGAGCAACGTCTACCGTCGCGTCGCGGGATTGGCGGCGGGAGCCGGCGAGCGTGCCAAGAGGGGGGCGCTCGTACCCGCAAGAAGTCTCGTTGGGGTCAGCCGCGAGCCAAGAGCGGAGTTGTCCATGCACACGATTCGTTTCATCATGGTCGGCGGTTTTCTCGGCGCCGGCAAAACGACGACGTTGGCCCGCCTCGGCCGACATTACCTGGCCCAGGGCCTCAAGATCGGCCTGGTCACCAACGACCAAGCCCAGGACCTGGTGGACACGCACCTGCTGCGCCAACAGGGGTTCCCGGTCGAGGAAGTCGCCGGAGCGTGCTTTTGCTGCAAATTCGACGAGCTGCTCGACAAAGTCAACGCCCTGGACGGCAGTCAACGGCCGGACGTGGTCCTGGCGGAGCCGGTCGGCAGCTGCACTGATCTCGTGGCGACCGTGATTCAACCGCTCAAGGACCTCTACGGAGCGCGCTTCAGCGTGGCCCCTTATGTCGTCCTCTTCAAACCCAGCCACGGGCTGAAGATCCTCCGCGGCGACGCCTCGGTCGGCTTCTCACCCAAGGCCGCCTACATCTTTCGCAAGCAGCTGGAAGAAGCCGATGTCGTGCTCTTGAATCGCCTGGACGAGCTGACGCCGGCCGAGGCCGACGAACTGGCTCGGCTCGTCGCCGCTCATTATCCGGCGACGCCGTTGCTCAAGGTCTCGGCGAAAACCGGGGCGGGGTTCGATGCCGTCGTCGAGTGGCTGGACCAACAGGGCGATTTCGGCCGACGGATCCTCGATATCGACTACGACACCTACGCAGCGGGCGAAGCGGAACTCGGCTGGCTCAACCGGAAAGTGCACGTCCAGGCCGCGCAGCCGTTCGCCCTGGACGAGTTGCTGATCGACGTGGTGCGGCAGCTCCGCGCCGCGCTGGCCGGCGCCGCGGCGGAAGTCGCTCATCTGAAGGCCATCGGCCTGTGGGAAGGGTTCTTCGGCGTCGCCAATCTGGTGACCACGGCGGGCGACGCGGTACTGTCCGTGCCGTCGCGCTGCCAGGTTTCCGAGTTGGATTTGATCGTCAATGCCCGGGTCGCCATGGACCCGGACGAGCTGCGCCGCCACGTGGCGGAGGTGCTGGCGCGGGAATGCCAGCGCCGCGGCGCCACGCTGACCGACATCGCGGTGCAGAGCTTCCGGCCCGGCCGGCCGACGCCGACCCATCGTTACGTAGCAGCCGTCTGAGCGGCGCTGGGGCCGCAGCTGCTCCGTTCATCCCTTGCCCTTGGCGGCGGCGACGAGCTGTCGCAATTGTTGCGTGCGCGGGCTGTTCGGCTCCCAGCGCTCAAGTTTGTCCAGCCAGAGCCGCGCTTCCTCCCAGGCTTCCAGACGCGCCAGCAGACGCACTTGAGCGGCCAGGAGATGGCGCGTTTCGCAGCCGAAGAGCAGCCTGGTCAACTGCTCGCGCGCCCGGCCCAAGTCGTCGGCCGCTTCGTAAAGCTCCACCAGGAACAGTTCTTCCTCCGGCGACGACGGATGGCGCAGGAACGATTCCTTGAGCTGGGCCAGGGCTTGGTTGCGCAGCTGGGGGTCGCGGCCCTGGATCAACCAGCGGACGCGTTGATCGCCGACCTGGTCGCCGAAAGCCGCGCGATTGGCGTCGAGCCATGCCAGGGCGCGGGTCGTGTCGCCGGCGGCGTGGGCCAACACGGCGAGTTGGCGTCGGGCCGCGGCTACCGCGTCGGGGGGCGCGGCCAAGGCCGGCTCGAGCAAACGCTCATAAAGCGCCGCTGCCCGGGCGTGGTGTTCGGCCCGGCGGTAAAAATCGGCGGCCAGGGCCACGACAGGAAAATCCGCCGCCTGGTGCCGCAAGGCCTGTTCGAAGGCCGCCTCGGCCCGCGCGACATCGCCGGCGGCGTCCCACGCCTGGGCCAGAGCCAGCAGACGCCGGTGCTGCGGCAGCTGCTTTTCCATGCGGGCGATCGTTGCCGCGACCTCCGCCCGTTGTCCGCGACGGGCTTGATATTCCACCAGGGCACACCACGTTTCCGCGAGGTGTTCGGCGCGGTCGACAGCCCGCCGCAACAAGGTTTCGGCTTGCTCGACATCGCCCAGCTCGGCACGGTGCCGAGCCAGCCAGAGCAAATCGCGATAATCACGGGGCGGGTCGGCGAAGTACTGCCCGAGCAGCAGTCGAGCCCGCGGTTCGTTGCGTTGCGCCATGGCGGCATCCACCGCCCAGCGGAGCAAGTCAGGCGGCAAGACCGTGTCGTGTTCACACACGGCAAAGATCTGCTCCAGGTTCGCCCAGAGTCGCCGCTGGCCCAGGTACTCGACAAGCTGCCGAAGCAGGTGCAGATCGCGTTCCCCCAGCTCGATGGCCTTTTGCCAGTTGCGGAGGGCGGCGTCCCACTTCCCTTCGATCTCGTCGATACGGGCCTCCAGCAGCGCGACGCGGGGCCAATCGGGTCGCTTGCGCAGCAGTTCGGCGAGTTCGTGGCGCAGCGTCGCCAACCGAGCCGCTTGACCGCGGGCCTGGTCCACATGCCAGGCCAGTTGCACCCACCGCCACCGGTACCCTTCTTCGCCTTCGACCTTGCGCAAGTCTGCGACCGCCGCGTCGATCTCCGACGCCGCTTTGCGCCGCAGGGCTTGCTCGGCCAAAAAGAAGCGACTGCCGACGTCGCGGCTGTCGCTTTGGGCAATCTGCCGGGCGATCTGCTCGGCGACGACGAACTCACCCAGGGCGTACCAGGCGTCAACCAGGCTGCGGAGCAGATGCAGCTTGACCTCCAGGGGTTGTTGATCGGCGGCTCGGCCCAGTTCGTGGAGGGCCTCACGATCGGCCACTTGTGCCCGCAAACGGTGCAGGCGAATGCGGGCTTGCGTGAATTCGACGTGTGGTCCCAGCGTTGCGACCGCTTCGTCCAACAGGGCCAGCGCCGAGTCGAAGCGGCTGTCGCGCGCCTCCAAGTCGGCGCGTGCGATCCAGAATTCGCGGCGGGTGGGGTAGCGTCGGCGGGCTTCGTCGAGCACGGCGCGTGCGGCGTCGCCATGGCCTTTAGCCGCGGCGAGATCGGCGCGGAGCAGGGCCAGTTCCGCCGTTTCGCCCAGCGCCGCGGCGCGGCTCAGCGCTTCGTCGACGGCCTGCCAATGGCGTCGCGCCGGCGGCCGGCGCAGGGTTGCCATCAAGTGCGCTCG
>JANWVS010000019.1 GCA_025056835.1 Gemmataceae bacterium
TCAATCGAGGAAGTAATCATGTCGATGAGCCGCTGGGCATTTTGCAGCATAATGGCCCGTGAAAAAATCGGTCCCCAGAAGAGAGGGTTGTCCGGGGCGACCAAATCCTGCACGGGATAGGCGCGGACTACCATCATTTGTCGTGCTTTTTCCAGCGTGACGACCTGGACCAAGCCGTCCTTCAGTACATACGTCAGACCGCGATCTTTGAGCACTTTTTGCAGGATGATTCGCAGCGTCGCTTTATTAACGTTAAGGGTTACCGGATCGCTATAATCAAGATTCACCTCGCGAACGGAAGCTTCGTCCATCACGATCGAGATGCCGGCTTTATTTTGCAGCTGGTTGATAACTTCGCTAAACGGCAATTTGTCAAAGTTGACGGAGAGGGTGGAGTTGAGCGCTCGCAGCATGGCGATTTCCTTCTCGGTCAACTTTGGTTTACCGCGCTCTGATATCCTGGCCCAGTCTTTCGAGAATTGAATGTCGCCGTCGATGGGCACGGCACCTCGTTGCAAGCCGGCAAGCGTGTTGAGATTTCGCTCGTTTGCCTCGGCTTTTTGTTTGTTCACGGCAGCAAGTTGCGCATTGCGCTGTTCGATATATTGGCTGGCCACTGCGGCCGGCCCCTGGGATACCGTTGTTTTGCTGCCTTGGTCGCGGCCGGTTCGAGCATCGTTGCGGGCCTTCTGTTCTGCGCGGAGGGCAGCGGCTTCGTCATCGGCAAGGCGTTTGGCCTGCTTAGCGGCGATCAATTCACGCTGCCGGGTTTGCAGTCGTTCGAGCAGGCGGGACCGCTCCGACTCCGGTAATTCACTGGCATTTTTGATCTTGAGCGTGATCTCCAGCAATCGTTCCATAGCCCGGTTCGGGTCGTATCGTTCCAACTGCCGCGATTGAATTAGCGCATCGTTGGCATCGGCGATAAGTTTTTGGGCAATAATCCGGTCGCGTTCGAGGATACGGGCCAAGTCGTCTTGTGCCTCGAGTTGTGGAAGGCCGAAGACACCTAAGAAGGCGACAGCGAAGACTGCAACGGTTCGACGGCGCATGGCAACCTCTCCCCCGACGAGCGAAGGTTACTTCCCCTGTATACGCTAATTTACCCCCTTGCTTGCGCCCTCGCCAGGGAAATTTTTCCCGTCGATCTGGTTCGCGTCCCATGATCAAGGTGCGATACGAAAATCTGGGAAGGTCGGTTCGCGACCGCTACGGCGGCCAACAGCCGGCGATCGACAGGCTGGTATGGTTGGGGTAGCCGCGACGTCGATGGACCTGAACTTTCTTCGGCAAGGCTTTGTCGTACCGTCGGTCGCTGTTGTGCGGCTGGTGTTCTCTTACGGGATGAAGTTCCGACCTTTGCGTCCGTTGACGCCTCTTCGCAGCCAAGGTAAGTTAACCCGCACCGGAGCGTGCCTGTATCGTCATAGCGACGCAAAGCGTACGTGCATTCGCTTGATTCGCTAGGCCGGGAGATAGTCCACGATGCCGACGTACAACCCCAAAGTCATCGAACCGCGGTGGCAGCGGTATTGGGAGGAGCACAAAACATTTAAGACGCCGGACGATTCTCCGAAGCCCAAGCTTTATATTCTCGACATGTTTCCTTATCCCTCCGGCGCGGGTTTGCACGTCGGCCATCCCGAAGGGTACACGGCCACCGACATTTTGTGCCGCTACAAGCGAATGCGCGGCTACAACGTCTTGCACCCGATGGGATGGGACGCCTTCGGTCTGCCGGCTGAACAATACGCCATCCAAACCGGCACTCATCCCGCCGTCACCACGCAGCAGAACATCGAGACGTTTCGTCGGCAGATCAAGATGCTGGGTTTCAGTTATGATTGGGACCGTGAAATCAACACGACCGACCCTGCCTATTTCAAGTGGACCCAGTGGATCTTCTTGGAACTTTACGACACGTGGTACGACAAGGAACAAGGTCGCGGCCGACCGATTCGGGAACTCCCTATTCCGCCGGAAATCCAAGCACAAGGTAACGACGCCGTGCGCGCTTACCAAGACAGCAAGCGCTTGGCGTACATGGCCGAAGTTCCCGTGAACTGGTGCCCCGCTTTGGGAACGGTTCTGGCCAACGAGGAAGTCATCGACGGTCGGTCGGAGCGCGGCAACCATCCGGTGGTGCGGATGCCGCTGAAGCAATGGATGCTGCGGATCACCGATTACGCCGAACGTTTGCTCGCCGACCTCGAAACCGTGCAATGGCCGCACGCCATCAAGGAGATGCAGCGCAACTGGATCGGCCGTAGCGTCGGCGCCGAAGTCGATTTTGCTTTGGCGCCGCCAGCCGGGCCAGCGACGATTCGCGTCTTCACGACGCGGCCCGACACGTTATTCGGGGCAACTTACCTTGTCTTGGCGCCCGAACATCCGCTGGTCGACGCCGTGACGACGCCGGCACACCGTGCTACGGTAACGGCTTACAAGAATCAAGCAGCCACGAAGAGCGACTTTGAACGCACCGAACTGGCCAAGACCAAAACCGGTGTTTTCACGGGAGCGTACGCCGTCAATCCGGTCAACGGTGCGAAAATTCCGATCTGGATTGCCGATTACGTTCTCGGCAGTTACGGCACCGGGGCCATCATGGCCGTGCCGGCCCACGATGAGCGCGACTTCGAGTTCGCCCGGCAATTTCGCCTGCCGATTGTCCCCGTCGTATTGCCTCCGGAGACGTGGTTGAAACATTCCCGCGTTGGGGGCATCGTGGCCAGCTTGGCCGCCGGCGATGTTCCGCAGCTGAGTCGTGAGAATGTCAGCCATCCCCAGCCGCATCTGCCGACGGTATCCCAATTCGAGTATAAAGTGATGACCGCTGCTCACCGGGTGTGGGACGAATGCGGAGGGGACACCACACGCATACTTCAACGGCTCTATGGCGACCATGTCGAATGGTTTGGCTGCTTTGTTGACGAAGGGACGGCAATCAACTCCGGACCGTTCGACGGACTGAGCACGGCGGAGTTCAAGACGAAGGTAACGGCGTGGTTGGCCGAACACGGCAAGGGAGCCAGCAAGGTCAACTACAAGCTTCGCGATTGGTTGTTCAGCCGGCAGCGGTACTGGGGCGAACCGTTTCCGATCTTGCACGAAGTCGATGCCACCGGCAAACGCACGGGCAACATTGCCGTGCTTTCCCTCGACGAATTGCCATTGACGTTGCCCGAGTTAGAAGACTATCAGCCGACGGGCAAGCCGGAGCCGCCGCTCAGCAAAGCCAAGGATTGGCTGACGGTGGTGCGCGACGGCAAACGGTATGTGCGCGAAACCAATACCATGCCCCAATGGGCCGGCTCGTGCTGGTATTACCTGCGCTATCTCGACCCGAAAAACGACCAAGCGTTTTGCGATCCGGCCAAGCTCAAAAAATGGCTGCCCATCGACCTTTACGTCGGTGGTGCGGAACACGCTGTTTTGCACCTTTTGTATTCGCGCTTCTGGCACAAAGTCCTTTACGACCGTGGTCATGTCCCGTGTCCCGAACCGTTCCTTCGCTTGGTCAATCAAGGCATGATCCTGGGGGAAATGGAATATACGGCGTTCCAGAAGATCAGCGGCGGGGCGGTGCCGCCGGGATTGGTGTCGGCCGAGCAGGTCGATTTCGACGGGGACGTGGCCGTCCACAAAAAGACTGCGGCGAAACTGATGCTCATCAAACTTGACGAGGATCAGGTCGAAAAAAAAGGCGACGCCTTTGTTCTCAAAGAAGATCCTTCGATCCGCGTCGATGCGCGAGCGTACAAGATGTCCAAAAGCCGCGGGAACGTCATCAATCCCGACCAGGTCGTCGATCAATACGGCGCCGACAGCCTGCGCCTGTACGAAATGTTCATGGGTCCGTTGGAGGCAGTCAAGCCGTGGAGCATGCGGGGGGTGGAGGGTGTGTTCCGCTTCCTCAATCGCGTGTGGCGGCTGATGATCGACGAACGCGCGGAAAACATGAGACTCCTCGACGCCGTGCAAGATGTCGAACCGGATAAGGAAACGTTGCAGCTGCTGCACCATACCATCAAGAAAGTGACGGATGACATCGAAGCGTTGGCGTTCAACACGGCGATTTCCGCGATGATGGAGTTGGCCAACCATCTCACAAGACAAACGGTCCGACCGCGCTCGGTGCTCAAAACTTTCGTCCTTTTGCTGTCGCCGTTCGCGCCGCACGTGGCGGAAGAATTGTGGCAGGTGCTCAATGGCTTTCGGGAAGGCACCCTAGCTTACGAACCGTGGCCGAGCTACGACGAGTCCCTTTTGAAATCCGACACCTTACAGGTGCCTGTGCAGATCAACGGCAAACTCCGCGCTGTCGTCACCGTGCCGGCCGATTGCGACAAGGAAAAGCTCGAGAAGGCAGCCCTGGCCGACACCAAAATTCGCGGACTCTTGGAAGGCAAGACGATCCGCAGGATTGTCGTCGTGCCGGCCAAGCTCGTCAACGTCGTGACTGACTGAAGCACTCACACGAACGGGCGCAGAACGACGCCATCCTTGAGCAACTCGGCCCGCACGGCTCGGATAAAAACAACGGCGTCGGGATGATCGCCATGCACGCACAGCGTCCGCACGCCGCGGTCGCGTGCCAAGGCCTGCGCTTGCCGTGCCGCTTCTTCAGGATCGGTTAGGAGGGCGTCCGGTTCCGACCGTGGCACCAACGTGCCGTCCGCACGATAGCGTCGGTCCACAAAACCCTCGGCGACGAACGGAACGCGGCCGCGTGCTTGGGTCTCGAGGCACGATCGCGGCAAACCCACGACCGGCAGCCCCAAAAACGCCGCCGCCAGACAAACGGCGCGACCGATATCGTCGTCGCGGCAGGCCTGATGGTAGAGTGCCCCGTGCGGCTTCAGATAACGAATCGGCACCCCGAGCGGTTTGGCCAGATTGCGAAGGACATTGACTTGACGCACGATCATGTGGATCACGGCCGCGGGCGCCACATCACGCTCCCGCCGACCAAAGTGCTCGCGATCCGGATAGCCTGGATGTGCTCCCACGACGACGCCTAGCTCATGGGCCACACGAAGTGCTTCGGAGGCACAGAACACATCCCCAGCATGAAAACCACATGCGATGTTCGCCGACGTGACGAGCCGCATGATCTCGGCATCGTGCTCACACCCTTCGCCTAGGTCGCAATTGAGATCGATCTCCATTACAAGCCAATCTACTCTCGCAGTGCCATCCTTGCAAGGGGTCCAAGGGAAGGCCGTTGGCGGCCGCTCACCTGCCGCCGCGGGCGCCTTGAAGCGTTACCCATCAGCCGTGGTTGGCACGAGCTGGGGAACGGCGTGGCCGGCGTCACCCGGACCTGCGGCCGACGTAGAAACCGGCGATCCCAACTTCGGCGATAGACACTCAGACGGCGGGCATTCGTCTTGCTACGGGAGCGCCGCGATACGATCGTCAATGCTTTGGCGCAAGGCCGCCACGTTGCCTCCCGGGCGCCAGTCGCGCTGCAAGAACTCAACGCGGTCGGCCAGATTGCCGCCTCCTTGGGCGCGTACTCGAGCGGCGGCTTCATTCAGCCAGCGGGTATTTGGGTCGAGTTCCACAAGGGCCGTCAAGTCACTGCGCGCCTTCTTCAGTGCGGCCAGCGCCGCTTCTTTTTCTCCCAACCGCCAATTCGCTTGGGCCTGACGAAGCCGCGCCGCTATGGCGTGATGCAAATCGAGATGAGCTTGCTCGGCTAGACCAACGGCGCGCGCTTGGGCAGCGGGGCCTTGGCGCCATAGCGGCGCCAGGGCGTCGAGTCGGGCTTGCCACAACGTCGGCGCGACGTCGCCATGGTCGAGAAATCGGGCCCAAGCGCTCCGGGTGTTGCGCCAAGCGCTGACGATGTCGGTTTGTCGAACGGCGCGGCCGCTGTGCCGCCGTTCGGCCGCTTGGGCTTCGAGGCGAATGGCTTTGTCTTCCCAACAAGTGGCCCGAAGCCACTCGATCTGATTGCCCAACGGTTCCCGGCATGTCGTGAGCACGGCGTAGGAAAGGATGCCGCGCTTGAGTCGCTGTTGCAATAGCACCGCGTCGGCCCGCAGCAAGGCCGGCAGATAATAGTCTTCACTCCAGAATGCTTGAACGCGAACGTCGCCGGCAAGATATGCCTCCCGCGCGTGACGATGCCAGTCTGCCAGCTGCTTTTTCCATTCAGTGTCCGACACGGAGGAAGCGAAATCGGCTTGTTCCAGGGCGTTGCTGATGAGGTCGAGCCGTTTTAGCGCCGTTTCGTATTGCCCGCGAAGCACAGCCATCCGGGATTCGAGGGCGTACTTGCCGAACAACGCCAAATAGAGTTTGCGAATTTCCTGACTGAATTCGCGAAGCTCGTCGGTAACGATGTGCCGACGCTCGAAAAGTTGCTGCAAGTACGTCAACGGCAGCATCGAACTGACAAAAAACGGACGGCGCTGGGCCTTGTCTAGCCCGCCATCCTCCGCGGCATAACAGAGTCGAGCTCGGCGCGCTGGTGCGGTGTGATCCTCGGCCGGCCACGGAGATGGTCGCAATCCGACGGCAGCACAGCGTTGCAGCCACGAGGTAAAATCGACATGGAGGTCCACTCGTTCGGGGCCGGCGAGAACGTCCTCGAGCACCTTCATCCGCGGCGCCAGACATGCCGCCGACCAGGGCCAACGTGCCTCGGCTCGGGCGAAATCGATGCCGTCAAGCCCGCCGAATTTTCGGAAGCCGGGATTCTCGCGCAGCTGAGCGGCAGTGGCTACGGCGACGCCGTTGGGACCGGGAATCGGCCGGCCCAGACGTGGATCGAATAAGGCCAAGTCGATCCCGTCGTCGCGCGGCAGGAACACCCCCAGCAATCGAATCACGCTGCCGGACTTGCCGGGCACGACGACGAGACAGCCGTCGAACTGCCACTGGCGCAACAACTCGAGGGCGACCAAGGCTCGATCCAAGTCGCTGCCCCAGCCGCGCTGCAACACCCAATGCGGCGGCAATCCATCGTCCTGTTGTTCGTGCAATAGCACGCGGCGCATTGCCCAATCGAAGCCGAGTACCGCTTGCTCGTTCCGCGGCAACCCTATGCACTCGGCCGCTCGGGCTGCGTCTCGAAACAAAAAACTGCCTTCCAAGTGGGCCGCATCGAGGGCACGCGGTGTACCAGCGTCCAAGTCGTTCAGCTCGGTCTCATCCAAGGCGAGAAGCGCTTGAATCTCCTTCCGCACGGCTGCGTCGATGGCCGCTAGATGCTTTCCCGATTGCTTGAAGAGCGGCCCGCTAGCCTGGTTGAGGGCCTCGCGAAAATGGGGTAGTTCTTTCGCCTCGCGAAATTGCTCGATGACAAACTTGAGCGTGTCCTCCTCGGTTTCGGTCGGCGGCGCCTCTTGCTTCGCAGCGGGGGCGGACTGACGCGAACAGCCGTTGCCGCAGGCCAGGACGATGCCGACGACGCAAAAGACGGCTGACCACCGACGCCGCGGCTGCTGGGAAAACGAGATATCGAACGTGTGCATAGCTTGCAAGCCTAAGAGGTCGGTCGAAGCCGCGTCGTCAGCCGGTTCGGTTGCCATCGCCTCGTCGCGGCTCAGGATCGGCCGTGCGAAAACAACGCCGTGCGCAGAGACAGACATTGTTCCATCAGCGCGGGTAGCTCGTCGAGCGGGATCATGTTGGGGCCGTCGCTGAGGGCTTCGTCCGGTCGCGGGTGCGTTTCGAGGAACACGCCATCGCAGCCAACCGCCACGGCAGCGCGGGCCAGGTAGGGGATCATCCGCCGCTCGCCGCCGGTGCGATCGCCCAAGGCCGCCGGCTTCTGTACGCTGTGAGTGGCGTCGAAGATCACGGGACAGCCAAGAGCTTGCATCAGAGGGATAGCTCGCATGTCGTTGACCAACTGGCCGTAGCCAAAGGTCGTACCGCGTTCCGTGAGCACGACGTGGGGATTGCCCGCCTCGGTCATTTTGGCAACGACGTTTTTCATGTCCCACGGAGCCATAAACTGCCCCTTCTTGACGTTCACGGGCCGTCCGGTTCTGGCTGCGGCCAAAAGCAAATCGGTCTGTCGCGCCAAAAACGCCGGTATCTGGATCAGATCAACCACGGCGCCCGCAGCTTCGGCCTGCCAGCTTTCATGGATGTCCGTGGTAACCGGCAGGCCGGTCCGTTCCTTCACGGCGACCAGAGTCTTCAGCCCCTCGTGCAAGCCCGGCCCGCGAAACGATTTGACCGAAGTACGATTCGCCTTATCAAATGAGGCCTTGAACACCAAGGGAACCTTGTGTTTCTCCGCCAGGGCCGCCAACCTTTCCGCCATCCAGAGCGTGAAGTCGTGGGACTCGATGACGCACGGCCCGACGATCCACAGCAAAGGTTGCCCGGTGCCACAGGCGAGGTGGGCGATGGTGACGATCCGTGTCATGCCGCTTTCTCCTTCAGGGCCATCCGTTTTGTGCCAAACCTTCTTCTGCCGTTGGCGTCGAACGGTCGCCACAGTCATCTTAGCGCCCACGCCCAACCGCGAGAAGTGCGAACGTCGATTCGTTCAACCATTCGCGGTGTCGGTCACGGCGGCATAAACCGGTCGTCGAACGGATCCGGGTCGCGCGGCTGGGGCCGAAGACGATACGTTCCGGTGTGCTCGGGGGTGGCTGGGACGGCTTCGTCCACTTGAAACTCGCGGAGCACGCCGAGCACGCTTTCGGGAGTGTAGCCGGCCGGCTCGACCCAGGCCCAGGGATAACCACGGCCGGGTTGCAACTTCTCGCCCAACAGCGCCGTGACGAAAACGCGTCGTCCCTCGGCCAGTGCTGATTGCACGCGCTGCCGCAAGATGTCTTGACCCGCCTTGACATCGTGCGGTTGCTCGTGCAGCATCAACATATCCAAGGGCAGGATCTCAGCGTTAAGGAAGCGGCCGATCACGAATTCCTGATACGTTAGACTCAATTGGCTCGGCGCTATGATGAGGTCGTTCTCCTGGACAATTGCTGCCAATCGCACCGCACCTTGACGCTCGCGATTATGCCTCGCTTCAGGCCAGAGTTTGACGGCGACGTTGACCACGGCCACCCCAGCGACGACCACCACCAGCATGCCGCGAGCCACGCCGGGTGTCAGCCAAGCCGTCGCCGGCGGTTGATAGTCTGCCCAGATCCAGCCGGCGACCAACCAAGCGATCGGTACCAGAAACAGCCATCGTTCCGGGTCGGAAGGGAAGTAGGCAATGCCCATGCCGACAAAGGGGATGGCGACCAGGGAGGCCAAGGCCAGCACGCCGGTCCGCCGCCGCAAGGCGCAACCGCGCCAGGCAACCAACGCCGCCAATCCCAGGACGACCACCAAGCCGACCGCGTACCCGGCCGCGTAGAATTTCGTCAATTCCCAGGATGGGGGCAACCAGACAAACGTCCGCAACCAACCATAGGCGGCGCGGCCCAATCTTCCAGCGACTCCGAGCGCTGGTTCCGGGTCGGCGTGGGGCAGCAGACGCGTCAAATCGGGCGGCCAACCCGCCAGCAAAACCGCAATCATCAAGCCGCCCAGCGCTACAGTGCCGACTGCCCAAAAGGCGCCGTGCCACGGCCGGTTCCGCGCTCGCAACCACAACACCGCGATTAGAAACGGCGCCAACAGCACGTTGGCAGCGTGCATGCCGACGGCCAAGACGAATAACCCGCCGGCCAGGACGCCACCGCGCGGCGTGGCGACATCCCAGTACCAACAGGCCGTGACTAAGGCAACATCGCACAGCAGCGCCGGCGCATAGGTTTCAATCGAACAACAACTCTGCATCACGCCATACGAGGCAAGCGTGCCTATGGCCGCAATCCGGGCCAAGCCGACGTCTCGCAACAACGGCGCGAACAGCCCGCGCGCCAGCAGTAGATACAGAGCAGCACCGCAAGAGCACGAAACAATCGCGAAAGCATCGAGCACCCAACTGCGCAAACCCACCGCGTCAAGCACGAGATAAAGGGCGCGCAATACCGCCGCGTACAGCGGGTGCTTAGCCACCATACCGTCCCGGAAACTGCGCTCGATGGCCCGCCCGGCGTGATACATGCCGTCGCCGTCCGGTGCGCATGGCCGAACGGCAACCAGCACGGCCAACACAGCTGCCGCCAACGCGACGTCGACGCCCCAGTTTCCTGGCGACGAAGCCCGCAAGCCGGGGATGCCGACAAGCAAATCTTTTTTTTGATTGCAATTGTCCGTCATTGTGGTACGATAGGCAGCAGTCAAGTTCCGTGGCAATGTTCGCCCCCAGGGGACTCGCCCATGTATACCGATCTCACCCATTTGAACGGTCAGCCAACCGTTCATTCACTTCCCCAGGAAACGCCATCACGCGACGCCGAGGTCCCGGCCCGAGTGACCGCCTCGTGGTCGCCGCCAGCAACGCAAGACGGAAAAATGTGCGATCCGCCGCCAACTTATCCCAGCCCGTTCGGTCGCTACCTGCTCTTGGAGGAAATTGCTCGTGGCGGCATGGGAGTTGTGGTGCGTGCCTACGACACCAGACTGGGACGTCAAGTGGCGCTGAAGTCGATCGTCGGCGGAAAACAATCCAGTAAGTCCGCGATGGAAAGATTTCACCAGGAAGCTATCGCCGTCGCTCGACTGAAACATCGCCATGTCATCCGGATTTTCGACGTCGGCGAGATTGGCGGTTGCCACTATTTCACAATGGATCTGGCCGAGCAAGGCAGTCTCCGCCGTCACATAGAAGCTCTCCAACAAGAGCCGCGGCGAGCCGTCGCAATCCTTGAAAAAGTGGCGCGTGCCATTCATTATGTCCACGAGCAGGGGCTTTTGCACCGTGATCTCAAGCCGGGCAACATTTTGCTTGACGCCGCCGGCGAGCCGATGATCAGCGACTTCGGTTTGGCCAAATCGTTGTTGTGGGACTTAGAGCTGACTCAATCCGGCAGCGCGTTAGGTACGCCGGCTTACATGGCACCCGAGCAAGCCGCGGGCGACCGCGCCAGGATCGGTCCAGCCAGCGACATTTGGGCGTGCGGCGTGATTCTTTTCGAGTTGCTTGTGGGGCAGCGCCCGTTTCACAGCGACAGCCGGGAAGAGTTGTTGCGCGCCATTCAAGTGGATGAGGTTCCAACACCGCGCCACCTGCGTCCGGATCTTGATCGCCGCTTGGAAGCGATCATTGTAAAGTGTCTGCAAAAAGAGCCTTCGAATCGCTATGCGTCGGCGGCGGCCTTGGCCGACGATCTCGCCGCTTGGCTTCGCGGCGAACCAATCAAGGCCCGGCCTCCCGGGCGCTTTACCCTCGCTTGGCAGCGAATGCGCCGCCGACCATGGTTGGCCTGTGCCGCGGTTTTGCTGTCGACCGCTGCCGTAGCCGCGCCGTTCGGCTTACGTCAAATGGATCCCAATAGGCAACTGCATCCCATCGTCCAAGCGCTTAAACGAAGAGAAGCCGTAACGTTGATCGGCCATCAAGACCAACCGCGTTGGTGGCGAAATCATGCAGGCCGCGGCGTTGCTACCGCGTTAGGCGACCTCGGAAGCT
>JANWVS010000001.1 GCA_025056835.1 Gemmataceae bacterium
GGCAACGGCGCAGCAACTACGCTTGGCAGCCGTAAGACGTCGAAAGCGAGGCCGAGCACCGCTTCGCCGATCTCCGTGGCGAATCCCCGGCCTCGACTGGCCGACACGAGGCCGACGTGCCATCCCGCTTCCTCGCCGCCGGCAAACGCTAGGCGGCGCAGACCGCCGCAACCGACGAACCGACCATCAACCAGGCCGCGGAAGCTCCAACTTCCGTAACCGTGCCGCCGCCAGTGTTCGAGTTCGCTGTCGAAGACGGCCCGGGCTTGCGCGTCGGTACGAAGCACACCGTCCCACGTCAACCAGCCTGCTCCCTGGAGGTCGCGGTGCAACGCCAGCCAATCGCCCCAGTCGCTTTCCTCCAGGGCGCGGGCCGCCAGGCGCGGAGTTGAGAATTTGTCGATCACCGAGACATTGTAGCGGCTCGCCAAGCCGCCAGGACGCGCCCCGGGCCGGCGTTTTGGGCGTCAAGTCGCAGCAGGCATGACAGCGCCACGGAGCTGGCAGCAGGGCCAACGGCGCGGTACGATCAACGTCCGACGTCGCCCGCGCTTGCGGTGCGCGCCGCGAGAGGTCGATGAATGGCATCCGTACCATCCGCGGTCCCGTCACCAAACGGCACGAACGGAGGCAACCGCCGCGGCATCCCGTCGGCGACCGCACCCGCGAACGATGGGCCGCCGTCACCAAACGGACTTCAAAGCGGTCGGTTCAGCCATGCGGATGGTGATGTCGATAGAGTGCCGCCTCGGCGCCGAAGACCTGGGCGAGCACTCCTTGGCTCAGCTCGTGCGGCGAGCCTTCGCACTGGATACGGCCGTCTTTGAGACACAACACTTGGTGCGCGTGCTTGTGGACGATCGACAGGTCGTGAGACACCAGCAGGATCGTCACCCCGCGTTCGTGGTTGAGGCGGGCGATCAGCTGGTAGAACGATTCTTGGTCTTTGAAGTCGATGCCGGCGGCCGGCTCGTCGAGCAGCAAAAGCTCCGGATCGGGATGCATGGCCAAGGCGAGGAGGACGCGCTGCTGTTCGCCGCCGGAAAGTTTGTCCATGGGTCGGTCGAGCAGACTCAGCGGCGCTCCCACTCGAGTCAACATGTCGGCGATCTGCCGTCGGAGGCTGCGGGCGACCCCCAAAAAGAGCGGCCGGCGCTGCAAGCTGACGGCGAGCAGGTCGCAGACGGTCAGCGGCAGATTGGCTTCGAGGCGCAGTTTTTGCGGTACATAACCGACATGCTGCGGCGTGGCGTGCTGGTGGTCATGGCCGCAATGGAAGCGGATGGTGCCCGTGCAGGGAATTTCCCGGAGAATGGCGCGGAGGAGGGTGGTTTTCCCCGAGCCGTTCAGGCCGATGAGCGCGACGATTTTGCCGCGCGGCAGCTGGGCCGTCACGCCTTGGAGGATCGGCACGCCGCCGAGGGTGACGCCGACGTTGTCGAGGCTGACCAGCGGGGTCATGGCAAGGCCTGGGCGAGGTTGTCGATGTTTTCGCGCATGCGGCGGAGGTACAAGCCTGGGTCGGGATTGCCGTCGGCGTCGACGCTGGCGGTCTCCATGGGGTCGATCTCGGCCAGGCGAACGGCGATTCCCTTGGCGGCGAATTCACGCTGGAGGCTTTCGGCGCCGGCCCGGGAATACTGCGGCTCGATGATGATGACGTGAACGTCTTTCTCGCGACACAACCTCGCCAGCTGGCCGGCCACTGCCTCCTGTCCCGGCTTGGGCTGTATGACGCCGACCACTTCGACATCATATTCGCGGGCGAAGTAACGCAAAAAATCGTGGGTGACGATCACGCGTCGGTTCTTCTTGGCACCCAGCTTTTCCTTACCGTAGCGGTGCAACGCGCGGAGCTGGTCGATGTAGGCGGCGGCATTCTTGTCGAATTCGTCCTTGAGCGCCGGCCGCAACTCGCCCAAACGGCGGGCCATCGCCAGGACCATCAACTCCGCCTGCTTCGGTCCCAGCCAAATATGCGGGTCGTGCTCGCCGTGCTCGCACTTGCTGCCGTCGGCATGATAGTGGACGCGCTGGTCGGCGTCGAGATGGATGAGCTGCTCCTCCGGAATTGCCGCACCGACATCAAACAGCACGTCGCTCCGCGCTCGCGCGGCACTGACCAACCGCGCGGCGAAATCGTCGACTCCCAGGCCGTTGACGAAAAACACGTCCGCCTTGGCGACTTTGATCGAGTCAAACGGCACCGCAGTGTAATCGTGGACCCCCTTGCTGCTGAGCAAACACAGCACCTTGCCGTGCTCCCCCACCACATTGGCGGCAAAGCAGTACAATGGAGCAAACGAAGCGAGAATGCGAAGCTGCTCCGGTTTGACGTTGGCGAAGGGATCGGGAGCCTTGCTGCAGGCGGTGAGCGACATCAACCCAACAGCCATCAAAACCATAGTTCGCCGGCACATGGCGGAACCCTCCGAGCAGGAGAGCGGTGGACGTATTACAAGGTAATATAGCAAACACACGCGTTTCGAGAAGGCCAAGTTCCATGTCGCGGCGCCGTGGCTGCGAGGGCTTCATCGCTTGGCGTTTGCCGGCCATGTTGCTGACCGGTTTGGCGGCTGGTGGTTGTCACCGGCCGGCGCCGAGCGATCTGGTACCGCCGGCGTCTGGATCGGTGTGGTTCGAAGATGCCACCCAAGCCGTCGGGCTGGACTTCATCCACGATGCCGGTGCGCCGGGGCGTTACTTTCTACCCCAGGTCATCGGCTCGGGAGCAGCGCTGTTCGACTGCGATGGCGACGATCGGCTCGACATTTACCTCATTCAAAACGGCGGCCCCAATTCAGAGGCTCGGAACCAACTGTATCGGCAGCGTGCGGACGGCACCTTTGAGAATATCAGCGCCGGCAGCGGTCTGGACGTAGCAGGCCACGGCATGGGAGTAGCCATCGGCGACGTCAACAATGACGGTCGGCCCGATCTGGTGCTGACCGAGTATCGCGGCCTGCGGCTGTTTCTCAACCAAGGCGGCGGCAAGTTCATCGAAGCGACCAAAGACTCGGGCCTGGACGACGTCCACTGGGCCACCTCGGCAAGTTTCGTCGACTACGACCGCGATGGTTGGCTCGACCTGGTGGTGGCCCACTACGTGGATTACGACCCGGCCCGGCGCTGTCCAGGGTCCGGGGGCAAAGAAGATTTCTGCCATCCGAAAACATTCGCCGGCGCCGCTGCCCGCGTGTATCGCAACCTCGGCCGCCGCGCCGGTGTCCTGGCCGCCTTCCGCGACATGACGGCGGCCGCCGGTCTGGCCCATCGGCCCAGCAACGGTCTCGGCGTCGTCTGCGCCGACTTGAACGGCGACCGCTGGCCCGACCTTTTCCTGGCCAACGACGCCCGGCCCAATCATCTCTGGATCAATCAACGCGACGGCACCTTTCGCGAAGAGGCGCTGTCTCGCGGCTGTGCCGTCAACGCCCTGGGCCAAGCCGAAGGAAACATGGGCATCGCTTGCGCCGACCTCGACGGCGACGGCTTGTTAGATCTGTTCGTGACGCACCTGACGGAAGAAACGCACACCCTTTGGCGGCAAGGACCGGTAGGTATTTTCACCGATCGCACCGCCGCCGCGGGACTAGCGACGCCGACCTGGCGCGGCACCGGTTTCGGTGTCGTCGCCGCCGACTTCGACGCCGACGGCCATCTCGACTTGGCCCTGGTCAACGGCCGCGTCGCCCGCAAACTCGGCGCCTCCGCTCTCGGCTTCCACTGGACCGATTACGCCGAACGCCATCAACTCTTCGCCAACGACGGCACCGGCAGGTTCCGCGACCTGTCGCCGACCAACGCCCCGTTGTGCGGCACCGCCCGCGTCGGCCGCGGTTTATGCGCCGGCGACATCTTTGGCACCGGTCGCGTCGACCTGTTGGCGACCCACGTCGCTGACCGGGCCCGCGTGTACCGCAACGTGGTTGCCAATCCCGGCCACTGGTTGATCGTTCGCGCCGTGACGCCCGAATGGCGCCGAGATGCCTATGGCGCGGAGGTAACCGTCTTTGCCGGTACGCGCCGCTGGACCCGGCTGATCCAGCCCGGCTCGAGCTACTTGTGCAGCAACGATCCCCGCGCTCATTTCGGCCTGGGCGAAGTCACGGCGGTGGACCGGTTGCGCGTCGTGTGGCCCGACGGCGCGGTCGAGGAATTTCCCGGCAGTCCGGTTGATCGGCGGCTCGTTGTCCGCCGCGGTGAAGGCAAGGTGGTAGACTGACAGCATGGCGACAGCATCTGCAACGCCATCCAGCCGACGGCGCTGGCGGCGAGGTTTGATATTGGCTGCTCTCGTCGCTGGCCTGGGCGCCGGCGGTTATGTCCTCCTGCGGCCGGGGTCGAGCACCGCTTTGCCGCGAATCGACATGGACGGTGTTGATCCCGCGGTGCAGCAAGCCATCGCCGAAGCCGAAGCGGCGGTCCGGGCGGCGCCGCGTTCGGCGGACGCTTGGGGTAAGCTCGGCATGGTCTTGACGAGCGCTGTCTTCGAGGAAGCAGCGCTGGCGTGCTTCCGACAAGCCGAGGCTCTCGACCCGACCAATCCGCGCTGGCCGTATTTTCAGGGGTGTATCGCCCTGGTCCACGGCGACCGGGAGGTGCTGCCCGCCCTGCGCCGCGCCGTTGCCCGGAGCGACGACACCCTCTTCGCGCCGCGGCTGCGCCTGGCGGAGGAGTGTCTTCGCGTCGGGCTGGTGGACGAGGCCCGCGGCCAATTTGAAGAGATCGTGCGCCGCGATGACAGTCACGCGCGCGCGCACCTCGGCCTGGCGCAATGTGCGTTTCACGAGCAACGCCTGGATGCCGTACCGCATCACTTGGCCCGTGCCGTGGACCATCCGCGGACACGCAAGGCGGCCTTGGCGCTATCGGCCCAGTGGCATCGACGCCGCGGCGACGTCGTCGCAGCCGACCGCGCCTTGGCCGCTTGGGCGGAACTGCCCGAGGATCTGGACTGGCCCGACGAATTGCGCACCGAAGTCCTGCAACTGCGCGTCGGCGAAGCGGCGCGAGTGGGTTTGGCGACGGCCCTGCTCGACCAGGGACGAGAAGCCGAAGCGCTGCGGCTGTTGCACGAACTGGTGAGCGAGTATCCTAAGTCGGGGCGGGCCTGGAGCCTGCTCGGCTGGGCTTTGGCCAAGCGGCGCGATGCCGCCGGCGCCGAAAAGGCCTTGCGAACCGCCTTAGACTGCCAGGCTGACGACAGCCAAGCTCATTTCGAACTAGGCCGGCTCCGCTACCAGCAAGGCGATCGCGCCGGCGCCATCCGGCATTTTCGGGCGGCAGCGACGCTCAAGCCGAGCTACTTACAGGCCCATTTCAATCTTGGCGTTTGCCTCGAAGAAGAAGGAGATCGGGCCGGTGCTACGGCTGCCTTCCGCGCCGCCGTGTTGTGCCAGCCGCTCAGTGCCCCGGCCCAAGCCCGTCTCGGTCGGCTGCTGAGCAAAGATGACCCGGTGGCGGCCCGAAGCCACCTGGAACAAGCAATCGCGCTCAACCCGGACGACGCCGAATCGCGCCGCCTGCTGGCGAGCCTGAAACCGCCGCACGACTGACGACGCCAACCGACGGGGGTGGTACGTCTACGAAGGGCCATTATTGTCGCCGCCGCCGTGGATTTGTTGAATGACATTCCTTGCTGCCGCCGGTGTTGCATGATCTCGATTGTCATTCCCGTGTACAACGAATGCGAAAGTCTGGCGCTGTTGCACGAGGAGATCGTGGCCAGCACGCGGCGCGCCGGCTTGGAATATGAAGTAGTCTTCGTCGACGACGGCAGCCGCGACGGCTCCTGGGAGGTGATCGCCGGCTTAGCGGCACGATATCCGGAAGTGCATGGTGTGCGTCTGCGCCGCAACTTCGGCAAGGCGGCGGCGCTGGCGGCCGGCTTCGCGGCGGCGCGCGGCGAGATCATTCTCACTCTCGACGCCGACCTGCAAGACGATCCCGCCGAGATTCCCAACTTCCTGGCGGCGCTGGCCCAAGGACGGGACGTAGTCAGCGGTTGGAAGAAGAAGCGGCTCGATCCCTGGCACAAAGTTTGGCCCAGCCGCGTCTTCAACTTCCTGGTCAGTTGGACCACCGGCGTGAAGCTTCACGATCACAATTGCGGGATGAAGTGCTACCGGGCGGCGATCTTTCGCGAAATACGCCTGTACGGCGAGTTGCACCGCTTCATACCGGTGTTGGCGGCGGCCCGCGGCTTTCGCGTCGGCGAGATCGCCATCAACCATCGGCCGCGCCGCTTCGGCCAATCCAAGTACGGGGTCCGCCGGTTCCTCAAGGGGTTTCTCGACCTGCTGACCGTGAAGTTCCTCACCGGTTTCGGTCAACGGCCGCAACACCTGATCGGCACGATCGGGCTGGTCAGTTTCGTCGCCGGCAACCTGGCACTGTTGTACCTCTTGGCGACGTGGCTGATCAATCACTGGAGTCCGGGCACCTTCTTGCCGGTGCATGAGCGGGCGCTGCCGACGTTTGCCTTGGCGGCGTTGATCCTTGGTGCGCAGATGATGTCGATCGGGTTCCTGGCAGAGTTGATCATCGCTTATCAGAGCGGGGACCAGTTGCCGTACAGCGTCGCTGAACGAACGGAGCCTGCGGCTGTTTCGTCTCAGCGCGTGGCGACAAACTCCCACACGACGGGCCGCGACAGTGTTCCCGCAACGGATAGCGAAAGGGCCAGCGTGTGAGCCGCTCGATTTACACCTTGCTGATCGTCCTGGCGGTAGGCACGGCTTGCGGACGCATCGTCTGCGCGCAACTCGTTTTCGAACCGTGCCAGCACCGCAACGAAGGCGACCCGCCCGGCAAACGTTTGTGGCCGAAGAAAGTGCCGGCGCCGATGCCGACCTTCGGCTCCAACGATCGCTCGCGCTGGGCCACGGTGCGCGCCTTGGTCGAACAACAAACCTATGTCGTCGGTAGGCGCAACGCCGCCGTCGATGGCGCGCCGGCGTTGGCGCCCCTGGGTCAGCTCGACGCCCTCCAGGCGGGGGCGCTGCTGATGGCCGGCAATGCCCTGCGCAGCCAGCGCGATTCGGGGATTATTTTCGAGGACGGTTATCAGTCGGTCGACAAGGTCCTGCGCCCGGACAAGCTGGAGTTTTATTCGAGCAAACCGCCGCTGTTGGCCACGCTCGTCGCCGGCTTGTACTGGCTGTTCCACTGGTTTGGTTTGACGATGGCGGCCTATCCCGGCCTGATCGTACGGTCGATCCTCATCGTGGTTAATGTGGTGCCGTTTGCTTGGTACTTACATGTGCTGGCGGGGTGGTTGGAGCGGTGGTGCATCGAGCCGTGGGCACGGCTGTTCGTCTTCGTGACGGCGAGTTTCGCGACGTTGGTTTCGCCGTTTTTAATCACGTTGAACAATCACCTGCCGTGCACCTTCGCCACCTTATTTGCCCTGCACGCTATGATTCGGATTTGGGAGTCGTTGCGGGCTGGGCAGCGGCCGGCGGTCGGATGGTTTCTTCTGGCCGGCTTCGGTTCCGGTTTCGCGGTGGCGATGGAACTGCCTGCCGCGGCCTTCGCGGGTGCTGTTGGCGTGGCCCTGTTGGCCTGGGCGCCGGCGCGGACGTTGGTATACGTCGTGCCGGCCGGCGCCGTGCCGATCGCAGCGTTTTTCGCCACGAATTATCTCGCCGTTGGACAATGGCGGCCTGTGCAGAGCGAGTTCGACGGTGCCGCATCCTGGTATCAGTACGACGGCAGCCACTGGCGCAAGCCAGCGCCTGGGGAAGTTCGCCGCGGCATCGACTGGGCACGACAACACGAATCGCGAGCCGCCTACGCTTTTCACGTCCTCATCGGCCACCACGGCTGGCTATCGCTTACCCCTGTCTGGTGGCTGGCGCTGGTCGGCATGGCCACGGGTACCTTGCGCGGTCGGCAATCCAGCCGTGATCCCGGTGCGAGCCTGCCGTGGTTTGTACCGCCGCTGGCGATGGGCGTTTCAACGGCGGTCATCGCCTTTTACCTCTTGCAGACAGACAATTACGGCGGCTTCACGGTCGGTTTGCGCTGGTTGATGTGGTTGACGCCGCTATGGCTGGCGTGCCTGGTTCCCGTGGTCGAGCGCTTAGCAAGGTCCCGCGCCGGCCGCGGCCTGGCCTACGTGTTACTTGGCGTGTCGTTGGTGTCAGCGAACTATTCGCTCTGGAACCCCTGGCGGCACCCTTGGCTCTACGATCTCATGGTGGCCTGCGGTTGGCCGGGGTATTAGTACATTGTCCCTGGGAGATTGACGAACCACCATGTCGGTGCCGGGAGCCAAACCCCGTTGCTCTTCGATCCCCGAGCGAGCAGTTTTCATCGGAGGATGACTCTTGGAAGTCGGTGGCGGGCGATTCTCCACGTTAGGCCAGGCAGAAGTGGTATGCGTCGGCGCGGGTACCTGATTCTTGTTGGTATGATCGGGGTCGGTGTCGTCGCCGGCTCAGGGGTCCTGGTCCTGCAGCGTGCCGTGACCGCCAATCATGCTCGGGTTCGCCCGGTGCCGGCAGGCGATCAAGAGGTGGCGTGGATTGCACCGGCAACGAGCGGCGACAGTTGGGAACGGTTGGTGGCAGCGCTGGAAGTCCTGGTCGAGCGTTGGCCCAAGGAGGCGGCTGCCGCGGCACCGAGCATCGAAATCGCGCGGGCCTTTCTCGACCTGACCGCCGACGTTCCTGAAATCAGCGTCAGTTTCGGGGCGGGCAAACTGTGGATTCGATGGTACAAGCTTTCCGGCGAGGCCGACAGCCGCCAATGGATCGCGCACTTGTTGGCGCGCGGCCGTCCGCCTCTGATGGTGATTGGCGGCGACACCAGCGACCGCGCCTTGGCGCTGGCCCAGGCCTTGCATGCGCGGGCGGATCAATGGCCGGGACCGGCGCCGTTGTTTCTCATCACCACCGCGACGGCAGAGCGCTATGTCCCCAAGGACCGCACCGGCGGGTTGGCCAGCTATGACCAGTGGCCGCTGCTGATGGACGTTTATCCCGGCCGGACGTTCCGCTTTGCCTTTACCAACACCCGTATGGTGCAAGCGGTGCTCGACTTCGTGCAGAACACTCCCCAAGTCTGGCCGCAGAAAAACCACGATCCGGCATTCCTGGCAGGCGTGGTCGCCGGCGCGGATGCCTGGCACAGCCTGGCGCTGTTGATCGCCGGGGGTCATTGGCAACCTTATTACCTGTACACTCTGGCTTGGGGCGACGACGGCTACTCCCTGGATCTGCGCGAGGCATTTTCGCGACAATTCACCCAGTCGTTGCGCAGCAGTCAGGGGCAGGAGGAATTCATCAAGTTCGACGACGCTCCGATTCCGTACGGCGCCGGCGATCCCTACCAACCAAATCCGCGGGAGCACCTGGCGGCAACGGCGTTCCTGGCCAACCGGGGTGTGCTGCGCGACCGACAGCATTTGCTGGTCCTGCCCACTGGGGCGCAGCGGGCGCGGCGCTTCTTGCGAACACTTTGCCAACGTGCGCCCCTGGAGATGCGCAACGTCGTCGTCGTCAACGGCGACGCGATCTCGTTCAACACGATCTACCGCGATCGGGCGGTCGCCTGGAACATCCTGGATGTGCCGGTGCCGCTCGTCTTTTTCAGCCATCGTAATCCGACCGACCATACGGCGGGCTTCGAGCCGCACGCCGCCGCGACCGGTACCCAGGACCTTTTGCTCTACCTCGATCTGCTGCAAGCCGTCGTTTACGGCTGCTTTCGCCAGGAACGGATCGTGACCGACGCCGATGAGGTCGGCGAGCGGCTGCGTCGTCTGCGCTGGCATTCCGGGCGCTTGCTGCCGCCGACGGACGCACCCGGCGGACACGAAACGTTGTTTTTCACCGCCGAGGGCAATCGGAGTGCCCGCACCGGCGAACATGTTGTTTGGCTTCGACCAGCCTTCGAGGCAACGCGCAATTTGCCGCGGGCGACCATCACCGTCTGGCGGCTGGGCGACAGCGGTTGGCAGTTGGCAGAACCGCCGCTGGAGGTCGACTACTTCCGGTCCAATCTGGAATGAAGCCATGCGCTGGCCCTGGCATCTTGTTCGCGCGTTGTTGCCGCCGGTGGCATTGGCCGCCTTGGTCGTCGTCGTTTTGCGGGAACCGATCACCTGGTGGCTCCACGGTGAGGCCATTTATGATCGCGAAGTCATCAAGGAATGGATTCGCGAGGCCCGCAACACCAAGACCTTGCCGGAGCTGACCGAGGAATTGCTGGAGCTGCTCCAACACGAGCGCCGACTCAACGAGGAACTTTCTCAGTCTGAGGAAGCCCAACGACCTGCCCGGGAAACAGCCCTTCGCCTTGCCCGACAAAAGTGCGACGATAAACGCGAAGAAATCGAGGAATTCCTGAAAGCGATCGGCAACGCGCCGACGAAGATCTATTCCGGCCAGCTGCCGCTCTTTCCCGTGATTTATCGTATCAGTGTGACTTTCGACGCCGCGTTGGATACGACTCCCGTGGTTTGGGACTCGCAATTCCCCCGGCAGCGAACGCAATATCGTGAATTGCACGAGCCAATTCACCCGCAAGCGACGGTAACCGTCCAATACCACCTGCACGCCTATCAACAACGGCAGATCGCCGAGCGCCAGGAGGCAACGCGCCGACTTTGGGTGGGCGGTCTCGGAATGATGTTCGCCCTGTTGGCGCTGATTTGGGCCGTAGTGGCCCAGCGGCGGGAACGGTTGCGCGAACTACGCCGCCAGGAAGCCGAACGACGCCAGGAGGAGGCCGAGCGCCAGAATCTCGAGTTGAAATCGCAACTGTTCGCGAACATCGGCATCATGGCTGGCTCGTATGCCCACAACATCAAGAATTTGCTGGTGCGTCCGAATGACCTGTTGCGCCGCTGCCTCGACGACCGACCCACGGCCGAAGAACAGGCCCAGATGTTGCGCGAGGTGAGACAAACTCTGATGACTGTGACGGAGCGTCTCCAGCAGATTCTCGCCACGGTCCGCCGCGACCCAAGCAAATCTGAGCCGAGCCGCTTGGACGTGGGGCTCATGCTTCATGATTTGCACGCCGCCTGGAGTGAATTGGCCCGCGAAAAATGGAAGCTCGATTTAACGTTGGATGTCGGCCCCGGACCGCTGTGGATCGACGGCGATCGCTCCCACGTGCAACAGGCACTGGAAAACCTGCTGTTCAACGCCCGCGATGCCACGTTTGAAATGCGCAGCCACTTGCGTGAACAAGCGCGGCGCAGCACGGGGCCTGTGGCCGCTTCGTGCGACGACGCCGCAGCCGTCCGCGCACGACGCCAAGCGATTATCGACGCCGCCGCCTGGCGCGGTGCGGTGACCTTGAGGACTTACCGGCGGGGAGAGCAGGTCGTTATCGAAGTCGTCGACAACGGCATCGGCATGACCGAGGAAGTTCGCCGCCGTTGCACCGAACCTCATTTTTCCACCAAGCGCGACAATGCCCTGTTCACCGGTTTGACCGCCGGCATGGGATTGGGTCTGTCGTTCGTTCAAGTGATCCTTCAGCACCATCGGGCCGTCCTGGAAGTCGAGTCTCAGCCTCTACGCGGCGCCACGTTCCGTGTGTTTTTCCCTGCCGCCGCCGCGCCGTCGAGTTAGTTGCCGCGTAGCCGTTCGACGCGCTGGGCCGACGGCACCTAAGCCTCAGCCCCGCGCGACTCGGTCCGGTGAGGACATGAAACGATCCCTACTCCGAACAGCAGCGTGCGTGACGCGAAGGGAAAAATGCCTCAGGCTCGGCCGGCAAACACCGGCGTTGATCTTGCTCAGGATTCGCGAGCGAATCGGCGCACCCGGCGAAGCCAGCGCCGCGCCCATTCTTTCCAGCTCGACGGCGCAACGCGCAGTTGCACGAGGGACCGATGCTGGTGGGTGAAGAGTTGTTTGTACTGGGCGTCCCCGGCCAGGAAATCGAACTCGCGAAGCCCTTGCGCCATGGCGTATTGCAGAACGTGAACAAGCATGACAATGCCCAACCGCACCTTGGCGGGAACGTCGAGCCGCCGGCCCGATTGGTAAAAGCAAAGCCGATCGCGATCGCGCAAGCCGTACCAAGCGGCGACGGGAGTGCCGCGCACGCTCATCCACAACAAGACGAGCAATCCCTCGGTTTGAGCCAATTGCGAATAGCGCTCGTGAAATTCGCAGAAACGCGGCGCGGCAAAAGCGCCTCCGCCGGCCGCATCCTTCCAGCGCTGGCGATGCAAGTCCGCCAAAATGCGCATGCCTTCGGCGCGCTGTTGCGGAGTCTCCACCATATGCAGTTGCCAATCCGCTCCCGCCCATGCTTCAAAGTCGCGGATCGACGCCTTGAGCGAATGCCGTTTCTTCTTGGGGAGCGATGTCAAATACGTGTTCCAATCGGCCGGCAGCGACAAATATGGCGCCACGCCGGGTTCGCTCTTCTCCGCAGCTCCAAAGCTAACGTGTAGAGCTTCCGCCAGTGCTGATGTCATCGGATGGTCGCGATCCATCGCCGTGAGCACGCATTCTTCCCAGGGACCGAAGCCGCCGGCCCGCAATTGAGAGGCGAAAGCGGCGGCGACGCGCCCTTCCGAACCCGGCCGGACCACCAGATTGAGGTACTCCGAGCACACGCCATCGCCTTCGACGACATCGCTCCCCAGAAACTCCAACCGATGAAAAGTCAGCCCCGGACAATAGCGGTGGCGACGACGGCACAACAAGGCAAGCCCGACAACGGTTGGACCGTCAGAGAACACGCCGACGCACAATTCGCGGTCACGGCCATACACGTCCCACCAGGTCAAAAGCCAACTCGGCGAGCACATCAAGGCGGGCTGACTGTTGCTCGCCAGCAGGGCTTGCCACGTGGGCACCAAGCGGCGCAGCTCGGCCATGTCCGTCAGCAACCGCATCTGCGGCGATGGCGACGCCGAGCACACCGGGGCTGGAGTTGCCAACAGATTCATCGCGGCTTCCTTCTCAGCAGCCGCTGGAGGCGCCGGCACAACCGATAGCCGAAGCATTTCAGACGATCGCGCCAAGGACTGACACCGACAGGCGTCGGTCGCCAGCCGCGCCGTCGCAGCCATGAATTCACGTTGTAGACAAGTCCGCGATATTCCAGGTCAGGCGTGCGAAAAGTGACGCTGAAGGACACCGACACGCCGGGACCGTTTTCGACAAAGTGCGGTGCGGTCACTGGAAAGTGCAAACCTTGACCCGGTTGCAGGTCGAAGACCCACGCCTTGGAGCGCCAGGCCTCATCGAACGGCAAATTGCGGTGGGCACCTTCGTAAAAGCGTTCCAGTT
The DNA here is from genome assembly GCA_025056835.1 of Gemmataceae bacterium. Classification (GTDB taxonomy): domain Bacteria; phylum Planctomycetota; class Planctomycetia; order Gemmatales; family Gemmataceae; genus JANWVS01. The sequence goes on from JANWVS010000001.1 coordinate 13,269, forward strand.
GCTCCTCCGTGACAATGGAACGATCTCGTGCATCGAATTGGTGGATCCGTTTGGTCCCGCGAATCTGCAACAAGAAATTATGCTCGGGATCGATGTGAAACGGCGTCACCGATTGGGGCGAGGACAAGAAGATGAAGCCTTGGGCTTGCATCATCCCCGGCACGAGCGGCTCGGAATGCACACGAATTTCGGCCAGGCAACGGTGCAGCAAGTCTCGATATTCGGGATCGTGTTCGACGTATTTCAAGACCATCCATGACTTGCAGTCCTCGATGCGCCGCACCGTTTCCTCCACCGACAAACCCGTGCGCGGCGTCAGCTCAGGCCGAAGGCTGACCGGAATGTCGCCGGCATTGTACTCGACATTCGCCTCGGGCAGCGTTCGTGCCAATTCCAGTAAGCGCGGCAACTCAAACAGCGGATGGCTGGTCAAGCGGTGGCCGATCAGAAACGGTCGGCGGTTGAAGTTCTCGCGAAAGGCGGCGGCGTCGATCGACAACAAGGGTGCTGAATCCTCGAACCGCGCCGTCGGCACCGGCTCGGTGCGGTCAACGTGAAGCAAACGCATGAGCGCCTCCTCGAAGAGTCAAGTAGCAGTCCGGCGACGACGCCCGACAACCGTCCGTTTCACGGCGCGCAGCAAAGGCAAGGCGCCGACGATCAGATTGCCGTACCAACCGCCGGTACTGAGCAACAGATGTTGGATCAGTCGGCGCTCCGTCCAGAGTCGATCGATCATGGGATGTTTGGCCACGGCGCAAGAATCCATCCACGCCAGGTCGGGCCCGGCATGCACGAGAGCGATGTTGTCCAGTTCCAGCAACACGCCGGGCGAGAATCGGGCGAAACGCTCGTCAAAAGCAATTTTCAAGGCGAAAGCGCCATGGCCCGAGCGAAAGTTGCATTTCATGGCGATCGGGCGGCCATCCAAGAACAAGCCTAGCATGAGCAGTTGGCCCCGAGCGTGGGCCTCGCTGACAACCGCACTAAAAAATTTTCGGTCGCCCGACGAATGCGCCAGCGCTGTTCCCTGTGCTCCTTTCCAACCGGACGCCTCGAGTTCGAGAAACTGTACGATCCACGGCTGGGGATCGTCCGAAGGCTCAAGCCGGCGCGTTTCCAGCCGCCCCAATTCGCTAAGCCGGCGGCGCAACCGTTCCAAGTCGCGACGGTGCTTAGGCGCAAGAGCGGCCCGGAGGTAAGTCTCGGCGTCGCGGCCGGGCCGCAGCAAGGCCCGATTGTATTGCTCGACCGTAAAGGTCAGGAGCCGCAGGTCGTTGATGGTGTCGACGAGGCATTGGAAGAAAGGACCATCGGCCGCGACGATGGGAAATTCCACGACGGCGGCTCCCTCGGGAGCAGTCCCCGCCCAGGCCAGAAATGCTTGCAAGGCCGGCGCCGCGTGATCGCGATGCAGCAACGGCGTCCCTAAGACGCAATGTTTGTGCCGCCACAGGGTGAGTACCCGCACCGGCACGCCGTGCCAACTGCGGCGCCGCTCGCACGGGAAAAACCCACACCATTCACTCCGCTCGGCGCCGTCATCGCGAATCACCACCGCGATCCGCCGAGACGCCGGTGCGCCAAGATGTTCCAGGGCCGGCAAGCACATCCACGGCTCGTAAAAACAGTTCGGCTCCAGTGCCGCCGACGCCAGCCGTTCCCACGACGGCCGCTGTCGGACCAGTCCAGCGGCATCCGCAAGGTCGACACGATAGACAGGCCCCACGCGCTCACTCCGCTGCGCCGGCACACCGCTGGCCGCAGGCAACGACAAGGATGGCGCAGGGGCGGTCAACATCGACACTCAGCGGGGCTGCGGGTTGCTGTTTCGCCGGCGCCGGTCCGCAGCCTGCTCGGTGCCGACGCGTTCGTCTCATGGTACCGCGATGATTCCGACACGGCGCTTCAACGAATACACCCAATCCAGGCAGCCAGTCAGATGCATCTCCAGGTTCAACAAACTGCGAAATTGCGGCATCGGTTGGCGCGGGATAATCGGATACCGCAGGCGCGGGTCGACAAACCCGCCATAGCCGGAAAAACAGGCTTCGTATCCAGCCTCGAAAACCAACGGGAGACGTTCCAAATGAATGTTCTCCCGACCACCATAAGGGTATGCGAACCAGCGCACCGGCCTCTGGATCTGCTCTTCAATGGTCTTTTTTGATTCCACCAGTTCGTATCGCGTTTGTTCCACGCTGAGGGTCGCTAAATCGGCATGACTCACGGTATGCGAACCAATTTCGTGCCCCAAGCGAACGATGGCACGAACTTCGTCCCAGGTCAAGTTGGGCATTCGCGGCAGCCCTTGGTCCCACTCAAAAACGTGGTCAGTGCCCACGTATTGACTCGGCACGAAAAAACAGGCCGGTAGTCGGTACTCGGCTAAAACGTGAGCGGCATCCAGATTATCGCGATAGCAGTCGTCGAAGGTGATTGCCACGGTACGCGGCAACGGCTTCTCCGTTCCCCGCACGATGCGCACGAACTCACCCAGCGAAACGACGTGAAACTTCGCGCGCAAGAGGCGGCAAAAACTGCGGAACCATCGCGTCGTCACCGTCAAGCCATCCGGGGGAATGGCATCGGTCACGCGATGAAACAAGAGGATCGACAGCGGCGAACGCCCCACCCAGCGCGCAAGCCTCTCTTGCAGCGCCATGGCGCCCGAGTATTTCCACACGGCGCAGTAGCAGTTCTTGACGAACGCTTTTGCCGCCACCGATTGGCTCGCTTTCGAAGAGACTCCGACCTTGCGAATTCGTAATCGCCTCTAGTCGCTAAAATATAGGCCGCACCTGGCGAACATACAATCTGCGCGAGGATTTTTCGTGAGCCTCTGCCTTGTCACCGGCGGCGCTGGTTTTATCGGCTCCCACCTCTGCGAGGCCCTGCTGCAAATGGGTCACTCCGTTCGCGTACTCGACGACCTGAGCACTGGCCGACTCGAAAACGTCGCAGCCTTCGGCCATCGCCTTGAGTTCATCCAGGGTAGTATCATCGACGGTGGCGTCGTCGAACAAGCCGTGGCCGGTTGCGATGTTGTATTTCATTTGGCTGCCTTACCTTCGGTAACGCAAAGCGTGGAACGGCCGCTGGTGTCGCATGGGATTTGCGCCACGGGCACCATGATCGTGCTCGACGCCGCTCGACGGGCCAAGGTCCGCCGCGTAGTTTACGCCGCCAGCAGCAGCGCCTACGGCGACCAGCCCGGCGAGCTTCGCAGGGAAAACGACCCGCTCGTGCCGCTGTCGCCGTATGCTGCTGCCAAGCTCGCCGGCGAACATTATTGCCAAGCCTTTACCACGAGCTACGGCCTGGAAACCGTGCGCCTGCGGTTCTTTAACGTCTTTGGACCCCGGCAAGACGCCAAAAGTCCCTATTCGGGCGTCATTTCAATATTTTGCGCCGCCTTGGTGGAGCGACGCGAGCCGACGATTTACGGCGATGGCCTGCAAACGCGCGATTTCGTCTACGTCGCCGACGTCGTTCAAGCGCTGTGCAAGGCTGCCCAGGCCCCGACGGCCAGCGGCAAAGTTTACAACATCGGCAACGGACGAAGCGTGACGATCTTGGAGCTACTCCAGCAGCTGCAACGCATTGCCGGCTTCGTCGTCAGGCCTCGCTTCGCTCCGCCCCGCGCCGGGGATGTTCGCCATTCTCGAGCCGACATTTCCATGGCTCAACGCGACCTTGACTACCAACCGACCTTCCCATTGGCGGAAGGGCTTGAGCGCACCTTCAAGTCGCTGCTGGGCTGACGCTGTAATGCACCTTCGTCCACGATCGCTCACAACGTCCGGTCAGCCAGACCCAGAATCCCAGCCAAGCGGCAGCGTGGAGCACGAGAAACGACGCCGCCGCCCCCAACAGTTTGCTTCGTCGCGCCAGGGCGGGCCACAGCCCGGCGCCACTCAGACTGTAGCCGACGAGCTGTGTCCAGAAAGCGGCTTGGTAAACGGTCCCCGGCAGCCACCAACTCGCCGCGAAGAGGCCGATCAAAAGCCACGGCACCAATAAGCGGGCTAACTTGTGCGACACCCAGGCCAGCCACACCGGGTTGCGCCACGGCAGCGACGCACGCGGCAACGCCGCCGCCAACTGAAAGTTCCCCGCCAGGGTACGCACTTTGCGGCGGAATTCATCGCGGGGACGGTCCGGCAAGCGATCGTAGGCCATGGCACGTTCGTCATGTACCACCCGCCGCCCCTGAAGCACCACTTGAAGCGGCCAGTACACGTCGTCAAGAATCAGGCCCGTCGGCATCGGTCGCAGCAATTCGCGCCGGGCGGCGGCAATCGCGCCGGTGACCCCGACCTGGGAATGAATGCTGCTTTCTTGGCGGCGCAGCCATTTCTCAAAACGCCAATAAAACCCAACCCCTGCCAACACCCCAGGCGATGCCTCCAGCACCAGTTCGCCGCTCACCGCACCAACCGCAGGATCTGCGAAATTTTCCAACATCCGGGCTAGAGCGTTGTCGGCCCAGCGTTGGCGACAGTCGGCAAAGGCAACGATTTCTCCTTGGGCTTGTTGCCAACCTCGCGTCAACGCTGCCGCCTTTCCCAGCCGTTCCGACAACTCCAGGACCACGACTTCGCCCGCATTGGCTGTTTCCCGAGCGGCAACAGCCGTGCCGTCGGTCGAGCCATCGGATACCACAATGACTTCGCCGGCGACATCGGCGCGACGCAATTGGTCGCGTAACTCTGCCACGCGACTGCCGATCCGCGCCGCCTCGTTGTGCGCCGCCACCACAATAGACACGCGAGCCGAAAATGGCCCCCGCTTCACCGGCACTCCGCGCCATCGCGCCCATATCGCCGCGCACAAGGGATAAGCCAGGTAAGTGTACACCACCCCGAGCAGAGACAACCAAAAGACCACGGCCATCGGTGCCATCATACAACTCCAACTGCCGGGGGCGCCGCCACCGCGGCCGGGCGGTACAACCCGGCGGCGACGCAGTGCGGCCGCTTTCGTGCGGCTAACCGCTCGAACAAGGCCTGGTACTTGACGCACTGGGTGGTGACAAAGAAATCTCGGCGCACACGTTCACGCCCCGCCTCGCCCATGGCCGCGCGATCGACGGCCCCGGTGAAGAGGCTTATGATGCCGTCAGCCAACTCGGCGGCCGATGCCGGCGCGACCAATTTCCCGGTGACGCCGTCGTCGACCACCTCGGGTATGCCGCCGACGTTGGTTGCGACCACCGGCCGTCCTGCCGCCATGGCTTCCAACAACACCACCGGCAGACCTTCGGTCAGCGAAGGCAAGACGACGGCATCGACGTGGGGTAACAACGTTCCTATGTCCTCGCGAAATCCGGCCAGGATGAATCGTCCCTCCAGCCCACGAGCACGGATGTCCGCAGCCAAGGATTCGCGGAGCGGGCCGGTGCCAAAAAGGATGAAACCGAGGTCCGGCAGCTGCGCCGCCGCCGCTGCCGCGGCCGCGACGAGGTAGCCGAACCCCTTCTCCGGGCTTAGCCTGCCGGCGGCGCCCACAAT
>JANWVS010000200.1 GCA_025056835.1 Gemmataceae bacterium
GCGGCGCCAAGGTCTGGCACGGCGACGCCGAGGTCGGACAGGTCACGTCGTCGGTCGTTTCGCCGCGCTTGGGAGAGGCGATCGCCCTGGCTTACTTGCGCCGCGGCCATCACGAACCGGGCACAAGTCTCACGACAGGCCCTGCGCCGGCGGGCCGGGCCGCGGTCGCTTGCGCCTTGCCGTTTTCGTGACCCGCCAGGGTGCTCGTCAGCAGGACGATGAACGCGACGGCGTTGAACAGCGCGTGGAAGACGATGCCGGCAAGCAGGTTCTGTGTCCGCAGTTGCAGCCAGCCCACCAGGAGACCGAATAGCACCAGCGGCACCGGCGCCGGCCAAGCGCCATGAGCCAAGGCAAATAACAAGGCCGAACCGACCACCGCCAGACGAGCGTTGCCGCGTTTGAACGCTTCCCAGCGCGGACCGCGCGGCACGATCACCGGCGCATTGCCCTCCAGCGCCGCCGGCAGCACGTCCTCGGCCGTGCGCGGCCCGGTCGGTTCCTGGGTAAAGTAGCGCATTCCCTGCTCGAAGACGGGCTGCCAAAGCCGCGCCGCGCAAAGCAGGTACAGCCCCACGCACACCGCCGCGAAGATCAGGGCCGCCCAAAGTACCGGTTCCTCCTCCGGCAGGTCGAGGGCCGCGATGGCTTCTTCGTCGTGGGGATCGATTTCCGCGGCGTCGATCCAGGCGGCGCGTTCCTGGCGCACTTCGTGGAGTTTGACATACGACTGCAATGTCGGCAGACTGCCGAATGTCAGCGCGAAGACGCCGACGACCAAGTGCCCCAGCGGTGAGGCCCGGCGCAGCCAACCCTGGATGATGCCGCGGCAGAGCCACTCTTCCAGCAACGGGGCCGCCGCCACGGCATTGGCCCCCACGAGAAGCCACTCCCAGGACCGCAGATCCTCTTGGGCGATCAACTCCAACGGATGAGGCACGTGCGGCGTCACCAACAGCACCAACGTATAGACGATCAGGATGACCGGCGTCGCCAACGCGAAGGCCGCCAGCCCCAGCCGCACGTTTTCGCGCCAGCGGACCATCGACAGGCCCAGATGGGCGGCGCGCGTGCCGCTGATCCAGTACAACAACGGGAAACAGAGCGCCGGCAAGAAGAGGGCGATGATCGGTTGGGCGGCGTTGAGTTGCCGCTCCGCCGTTACATGGGCGCCGAAGAGCCAAAAAAAGAAGCCGGTGCGGTCGAGGAAGTGGACGACCACCGCCGGCACGACATAGAGGTAGAGAAAGGCACACAACAGCACTTCGCGGCCCGACCAGTTGCCGCGGCGGAGGCGCGGCAGCGGCAGCCAGCGGCCGCAAAACGGTCGCAGCAGCACGATGCCCACCGCTGCCGGCACGGCGAGGGCGAGGTAAACCAGGAAGTTCAGCAGCAGTTCGGCCCCGAGGTCCAAGGTGGTCGTCCTTTTGACGGATATGATAGAAAGTCGATGAGCACGATTCTCGACGAGATCGTCGCCGCCAAGCGCCGCGAAATCGCTGAACGACAAACGAGCGTGGACCTCGACGAGTTGCGGCGTCGGGCCGAACGGGCGCCGGCCGCGCGCAACTTTCGAGCGGCGCTGACGCGCGGTCCGGGGCTGGGCGTAATCGCCGAAGTCAAGAAGGCGTCGCCTTCGGCCGGTGTATTGCGGGCTGACTTTGATCCCGTGGCCGTCGCACGCGCCTACGAAGCGGCCGGGGCCGATTGCCTCAGCGTCTTGACCGACGGCCCCTACTTTCAAGGCGACCTCGCTTACCTAGCCACCATCCGCGCGGTGTGTCCGCTTCCGTTGTTGCGCAAGGACTTCTTGCTGGATCCCTACCAGGTGTTCGAGGCCCGCGCCGCCGGGGCCGACGCCGTGTTGCTCATTGCCGAAATCCTCGACGATGCGGCCTTGCGCGGGCTGCTGGCCTTGGCTCGTGACTTAGGGATGGAGGCCCTCGTCGAACTGCACGACCCCGCCAATCTGCCGCGGGTGCTCGAGGCCGGCGCTACCCTCGTAGGCATCAACAACCGCGATCTGCGCACCTTCCACACCAGCTTGGAACGGACGCTGCAACTGGCGCCGCGCATTCCCAGCGACCGGGTCGTGGTCAGCGAAAGCGGCATCAAGACGCGCGGGGACATGGAACAATTGCGAGCCGTCGGCGTCAAGGCGGTGCTGATCGGGGAAACATTGATGCGGGCCGACGATCCGACGGCCGCCCTGCGCCGCTTGCGGGGCCTCGGCTAAGTCCGCTCCGCCGTTCTGGGACCACTTCCCGCCGTGGAGCCGTGCCATGGAGCCGGTCGATCTTGTCAGCCGCGTCGCCGACTTTTTGCATCGTGAAGCGTTGACGGCATCGCGTGGCGTCGTGGCCGTCTCAGGCGGTCCCGACAGCGTGGCCCTGGCGCACGCGCTGGCCGGTGTTTTGCCGGCGGACCGGATCGTCTTGGCGCACGTCAACCATCAATTGCGCGGCGCCGCCAGCGACGCCGACGAGGCCTTCGTCCAGGCACTCCCGACGGCCTGGGGCCGACCGGATCTCGTGGTCGAGACGCACCGGCTGGATGTCGCCCGTCTGGCCGAGGCGGGCCGCTGCAACCTGGAGGATGCCGCGCGTCAGGCTCGCTACGGCTGGTTGACCGAGTTGTCAGGTCGAGTCGGCGCCGCCTGGGTCGCCACCGGCCACACGCTCGACGATCAGGCGGAAACGGTGTTGCACCATTTCCTGCGCGGCAGCGGCCTGCGCGGCTTGGCGGGCATGCGCGGCCGTCGTAAGCTGGCCCCGGCCGTGGAGCTGGTGCGTCCGCTGCTGTCGGTCCGCCGCAGCGACGTGCTGGCGTATCTGCACGCTCGCTCGCTGACGTATCGAGACGACGCTTCCAACGCCGACCCCACCTACACCCGCAACCGCCTGCGCCACGAATTGCTGCCGCGGTTGAGCCGCGACTACAACCCCCGGCTGGCCGAGACGCTCAGCCGCACGGCCCGGCAACTGGGCGAAGTGGCCGATTGGTTGGCCGAACACGCACGTCGTTTACTCAGCGAAGCGGAATTGCCGCGGGCCGGCTCAGTCATCGTCGTGCGGCGGGCGCCGCTGCAGGCGGCGGCGCCGGTGGTGGTGAGGGAGGTTTTGCGTTGGATCTGGCAGCGGGAACAGTGGCCCCAGAGAGACATGGGCTTCGCCGATTGGCAACGGGCGGCCGAACTCGTCGGTGGTGCCGACGGCGGTAACGACTTTCCCGGCGGCGTGCGCGTGCGCTGCGTGGGACAGGTGGTGCAGTTGGAGCGTTGCCCGGCCCCGCCTCCGTAGCCGCTGAGGCTGCGGTGTTCGGTCGTCCGTATCGAGCCGAGGCCTCAAAACAATTCGTCGATCGGGTTACCGTACGGCAATACCGGCATAGGCCTGCCGCTGTGGTCGAGGAAGGAGGTGTGGGCATAGTCGATGCCGAGGTGGCGAAACATCGTGGCCCACAGGTCGTTGGGCGTGAGCGGGCGCTCGCTGGGATACTCCCCGCGGGAGTTGGTCGCGCCGATCACTTGGCCCGTGCGAATGCCGCCGCCGGCGACGAGTACCGACATCGCTTGCGGCCAATGATCGCGGCCCGGTCGGCCGTCGCTGTACGTCAGCCGCGGCGTGCGGCCGAATTCGCCGGTGACGATCAGCAGCGTCTGGCGGTCCAGACCGCGGTCATACAGGTCTTCCACGAGGGCGGCAATCGCCCGATCATAGTACGGGAAGCGGTACTTGCAGTCGGTGAAAATGTGGCAGTTGACCGCGTGCGAGTCCCAATTGTAGGTGACGTCCGCGGGGAAGCTGCCGCCCGGCGGCGAAGGATTTTCCAGCACCATGGTCACGAACGTGGCCCCATGCTCAACCAGCCGCCGCGCCAGCAGACAACGTTGTCCGTAGCGGTGCATGCCGTATTTCTCGCGGAGCCGCAGCGGCTCTTGCGACAAGTCAAACGCCCGGCGTGTGGCGTCGGAACTGAGCAACCCGAGAGCTTGGCGGCGATACACGTCCATCGGTTCGCCGCCGCGGTCGGCCGCTTGGCGATGGGCCACGGTGTCGAGCCGTTGCAACAGTTCCAGGCGGTGCGGCAGCTGCGCTTCGATTGGCCCGTTGGGGCGCAGGTTGCGTACTTCGAAATTCGGCGCGGCCGGATCGCCGGCGACCATGAACGGATGCGTCGTCGGACCCAGATAGGCGGAACCGAAGCTGAAGACGTCGATTCCTTCGCGACCGGCGTCGGTGCCGGCGATGTAATGGGCAATCCGCCCCGGGCGTTGCGGCCGCAGGCGCGCGACCATCGAACCGACCATGGGATGATCGTTGACGAAACCGACGGGCGACAGCGGATCGCGTCCGGTGAGGAAACGTTTGTGGCCGCCGCCGTGGTCGGAGAACGTGTGGGCGATTGAGCGAATCAGCGCGAAGCGGTCGGCAACTTGGGCGTGCCGGGGAAGATGTTCGCAAACGTCCAAGCCGCTGACGCGCGTGCGGATGGGTCGAAACTCACCGCGATATTCCGCAGGAGCGTCGGGCTTGAGGTCGTAGGTTTCCAAGTGGGAAGGACCGCCGGGCAGCCAGATCAGGATGACCGAGGTCTCGCTGGCGGCGCCGCCGTCGGCGTGCAACTTCCAAGGTACGATGCCCGTGCCGAGACCGCCCAAGGCCAAACCGCCGATTTGCAAAAAACGACGACGCGACAGGGGACCCTCACAGCGACGAGTGGGCTTCAGCATACAAACTCCGGCGGGCCATCGGGGGAAAAGGGGCACTCAGGGGGGAATCGACGGCACGGCAGCGGCGCCGGCCGACGTGTCTTTTTTTACCTTACCGGCCCGCTTCGTGGTTGTCAACCTTGGGCTGTTCAGCCTTCGCCGCGGCCGGGGCTGTTCGATGGTGCCATAAGTCCTTAATAGATCGGCCGCGAACCGGTCAGGCTCGTTCGCAGGATGACGAGTTGCGCCACAATCGCAGGGGATTGACGGAGGGAACCCCACGGTAGCCCGCGGCTCCGTCGCGGTGCTTCTCGCCCGCGGAGCGGTGGGATACTGTGGTTTTCGTCTTGGCGGCAGGGCCTACGCTGACTCCGCCCTGACGCCGCAGAGCTGCCGAGACGCGACTTGTCGTTCACCCAACCCCGGCTATTGTAAAC
>JANWVS010000201.1 GCA_025056835.1 Gemmataceae bacterium
GGCGTTGTCGGTCTGAGTCGGTGAGCTGCCGAGACCGTGATTGTTCTTGAACGGGCCGTAGTCCTTCGTCAGGAAGCGCTGCCACTTCACCACGCCGGTGTGGGTCAGCGCGATTACGTCTCCGGACTCAAAGAAAGCGTAGACCGCTTCCTTGTCCACAACGGGCGTCGGTGCCGCCCGGCTCATTATCGGGTTGTTCTTGCCCTTTTGGGATGCTGGAAATTCTCTCTGCCACGCCACCTGGCCAGACTTCATATCGACGGCAACGACGAACAATTTCTCCTTTTCGCTGCCGTCGATCGCGGTCACAAAAGCTCGGTTGCCCCAGACGACGGGCGACGATTGGCCGTAACCAGGCAGCGGTGCGACCCAAGCCAAGTTTTCAGTCGGCGACCACTTCAGGGGCAAGTTCTTCGCCGTCGAGACACTCGAGCCGCCGCCCCGAAAGCTAGGCCACGTTTGCGTCGGTGTCGGGTCCGCGCCCAGAAACAACGTCAGCAGTAAGGGACTCATAACGGTGGTACTCCGGATTGATCAGTGGTCACCAGGGACGACTTGGCAGCCGGCGCAGCGGACTCGATTCTTCCTACTGAAACGAATCGCGCACGAATCGAAAGCTGCCGTCCGACCATGCTGCGTAACTATCGCCGGTAAATGTGCTAACAGTGTGCTAAAGGCGAATACAGGGCGGGAACGTTCTCGTGATCGCGGAAGCATCGTCAGTCCCCAATCAGCAGTTGCGAACCGATCCCGTCATACGCGGAACCAAAAAGTAACACGCAGTATATCTTCTTAATACTGGACATGGACAGCGTCAAGTATGATTTTGTAATACGACGATCCAACCGACTGTTGGGAGGCGTGTGTCGGGTACGGCCGTCCCGCATGGGGTCTTGGTGCGAACAGCTTTTTTTGGAGGTTTACTCACTCGAAGAGGTGCTTGTCTTTTCTGGCCGAGGAACGTGCGTTCTTCTTGTCAGCTGGAGATTGCCGACGTCCGGGTTTTGTTCTTTGCAACTGACCGGTTTTAGCCAACGCGCCAACCCCCTTCGACAAACCTGTGTGCCGCCTAAACACTTCACGCCGGTAGGGGTGCTCGGTTCCACAGGGCCGAGGGCAAGAAACGGATGTGCGCCGAGGTGATAAGGGCCATTCGCAACGGGGTAAGAAGCTGCCGGCAGTGAAATGGGGGTCCGGGCCGGAAGGCTTTGACAAAATCCCTCCGCCATGCGGCATTACTTCGATTCTCGGCGACGGTACGGGCTGTGGACATTGGACCGAAGAGGCGGTTGCCGCGGCGTCTTCGGCAGCCAGCGCAGCTTGCCTAAGAGATAAAGAGCTTGTGAAGCGGCCCGAGGCGGCTTATTAAACAATATCGGCACAACCGATAAATTCATGAGCCAGCCTTGGGGTAAGCAAGGAAGCAATGCGGTGTCGCCGACAGTCGGCAGTGGAATCACGAGGGGAAGGTGGCTCAGCCAAGCCGAGTTCACGTCTTGATTTGTTGGGCGATCAGCTTGTTGCCGTTCGTTGCCGGCTGCGCGATGGACCGTGCCGCTGTCGATGCGTCGGATCCGAATCGCGTGACGTTTCCTTCCCTCGGCGCCGACGGCCCGCCACTTACAGGGGCAACAGGGGTCGTGCCGGTTGCAGACCTTGACCAGCCGTCCGCCGGCACTGATCTTGCTGAGTCGGGAACGCCCCCAACGCTTCCGGTTCCACGACAACTCGAACGGGAAGGCCGACCTCCCACCCGCCTTACGCTGGACCAAGCGATCAATGCCTGCCTGCTGGCCGATCCGAAACTCCGCGCCGGCTTCGAGGCCATCAACCAGGCCCATGCCGACGCCTTGACCGCCTCGCTCAAACCGAATCCGGTTTTGTTCACGGACATTCAGTTGTTGCCGTTGACGCGGCCGTTCACAGTCGACAGGCAAGGCGGTCCTCCGCAACAAGACGTGCAGATCGGCTATCCGATTGACTGGTTTTTGTTTGGCAAGCGCGCTGCGGCGATGGCCAGCGCCGGCCTGGGCGTGCGCGTCTCCGAGGCGGAGTTTGCCGACCTGATCCGCCAGCGCGTGACGGAAGTTGCCGTGACTTTCTACGACGTGCTGGAGGCCAAGGAGCTGTTGGACTTAGCCAGGCAAGACGTGAAGACCTTCGAGCAGGTCGAAGCCAGTATTCGCAAGGCGGTGGAAGCAGGCGGCCGGCCGAGAATCGAGTTGAACCGTGTTCGCCTCGACCTGCTGCGCAGTCAGCAATCGCTACGCGAGGCGGAGGCAGCTGTGGTTGCAGCGAAGGCTCGCTTGCAAGCGCTCTTGGGGCGTACCGATCCTGACCCAACCTTCGATGTCAATGGCGCGCTGGATGCCCCAGTGGCCGCCGTGCCGTGGTCGGTTGAAGAAGCGTTTTCGCTGGCTCTCCAGAATCGGCCGGACCTTGATGCCCTGCGTTGGAAGGTGAGCCAAGCCCAAGCCAATGTCGATGTGGAACGCCGTAAGGCCTTCCCCCAGGTGACTCCGACGTTCGGCTACACCCGGCAGTATCAGACCAAGGCCATTGGCTTCCCAGATGCCAACTCCTGGAGCGCAGCCATCGACATGACGCTTCCGTTCTTCGACCGTAACCAAGGCAACCGAGCCAAGGCGGCCTCGATGGTGTTGCAGAGCCAATACGACCTTCGAACCGGGGAAGTGAATGTGTTTGCCGAAATCGTAACGGTTCACCGGGAACTGACCACGGCCTATGCCAATTCCCAGGCAATCAGCGGTGAACAATTGCGGCTGGCGATGGAGGTTCGCGACAGCATCAACAAGGCGTACGAGGAAGCGAAAGGCCGGACGCTTCTGGAAGTACTCGACGCTCAACGCAATTACCGGGATACCTATCGCTTCTATATTACCAGCCGCGCTGCCTACTGGCGGGCGCTGTACAGGTTCAATTCCGCCATCGGGAAGCAGGTTATGCCGCATGACTGACAATCGTGCCAATCCGCCATCGGAACGCAACGTGTCCACGGCAAGCAAGCCGCGAGAAACCCAGGCGAGGCACCAACCGGTCCGGCGATGGGGCAAGGTCTGGTCGGCCGTCCAACTCATCGTCGCGCTGGTTGTGACGCTTGGCGTCTTGGTTTACCTGGTTGTTACGCCGCTGGTGCCGCCGACCGCGGAGGAGCGCCGCCAGCCGCCGCCGGAAGTGGTCCGACCAGCCGGACCAGGGCAGATCCAAATCGAAACGGGAACGCCCCTGGAGAAGAAACTTCAAATCGTCAGGGTGGAAACCATGCGCATCAATACGCCCGCGCTTTTCGTGACCGGCATCGTGGCGGCAAGTCTTCGTCCCAGTTCCGGCAAAGACGGCGACCATTGGCAATTCCACTCTCCCGAAGCACTGACTGCTTATTCCGACTGGCAAAAGGCGCGGGCTGACATCGCGTTCGCTGAAACTCAACTGGTCCGCACCAAGGAGTTGGCCGACACGCGGGTGGAATCTCAAAAAAAGGTGGTCGCACGGCTCAAGAAACTGGTTGAGGCCGGGGTTGATTCACCCAAAGAATTGGCTGCCGAGGAAACCAACCTTCTCCAATACCAGATTCAAGGGCAGAAGGAGATTCACGAGGCCGAGACGGCGGTGCTGATGGCCAAGCGCACCGAGGCGTTGTTGGCTCGGCAACTTCAGCAGGTCGGCCTGGATCCGGAAATGCTTCGCTCGGCTACCGCAGATACCGACATCGTCATGGCCGAAGTGCCGGAGGGTATGCTCTCCGCCGTGAAAGTGGGTCAGGGGTGTCAGGCCAAGTTTTTTGGACTGCCCGGAGAGACGTTCACCGGCAAGGTGAGCCGTATTGCCCCGGTGTTATCCAAGGAGCGGCGCTCGCTGCGCGTCTTGTTTGTCATTCACGATCCGAAAGATCAACTGCGGCCGGGCATGTTCGCCGAAATCGGCCTGGGAACCGATCCCCGCGACGCCTTGATGGTGCCCGCTGACGGCGTGATCCATATTGGCCGGAGCGATTATGTGCTGGTGTCCGGGAGCGAACCGGGAATTTGGCGCGTCACCGAGGTCAAGGTTGGAGAACCGCATGGCAGTCAGCTAGAAATTCTCAGCGGTCTGCGTCCCGGCGACTGGGTAATCGGCAAGGGAGCCATTCTTCTTAAGCCGGCAATGGTACGCTCGCTCCAAGCGGCCGCCAACAGAACGACGAATGCCGCGCCAGGGGGTGTAAGATGATCGCCACGCTGATTCGCGTTGCCATGCAGCAGCGCTGGCTGGTGCTGGCCGTGGCCGTCCTCATCATGGGATTTGGCGTTTATGCCTTTCAACACCAGCCCATCGACGCCTACCCAGATATCTCGGCGCAGATGGTGCAGGTCATCACCGTTTATCCCGGCCGTGCCCCGGAAGAAGTCGAGCGGCAGATCACGATCCCCGTCGAAATCGCCATGCGGAACGTCCCCAAGGTCGAGGTGATCCGCTCGCGCACGATCTTCGGCCTCTCGGTGGTGCAGATGATTTTCGAGGAGGGCACGGACAGCTATTGGGCGAGGCAGCGCGTGCAGGAAAAACTCTCCGGCCTGCAACTGCCCGAGGGGGCCGAGGCCGAACTGGGACCTTTGGCCACGGCCTATGGTGAAATCTTCCGCTACGAGTTGGTTTCGGACGGCACCCACGACCTGATGGAACTGCGCACCCTAAACGATTGGGTGGTGATCCCGCGCCTGTTGCGCGTTCCGGGAGTGGCAGAAGTTTCCAACTTCGGAGGGCAAGCCAAGCAGTTCGCGATCACGTTTCTTCCCTCCCAATTGGAGCGCTATGGGCTGACGCTCTCCGACCTCATCGAGGCCATCAAGACCAACAACGCGGCGGCGGGCGGCAGCGTGATTGCACGCGGCAGCATGTCGTTCGTGATCCGCGGCAGCGGTTCGCTGGAAACGGCCAAGCAGATCGAGAACATCTTTGTCAAATCGATCGGCGGCACCCCCATTTACATCAAGGACGTCGCCGCTGTCGGCCTCGACGCGATGACGCCCTCGGGCATCTACAGCAAGGATTACACGGATGATTCGGTGGAAGGCATCACGCTCATGCGCCGCGGCGAGAATCCGTCCCAAGTGCTGGCCAAGGTTCAGGAAAC